>JADFZO010000055.1 GCA_015232465.1 Desulfamplus sp. | reverse complement strand
TCAGGAAAAAGGACATCCGGCACTTAGCATGGATCCTATAATCGGATAGTTATATAACTGCAGGGTAGCTGCTGGCTGCATGGCTGTTGCCCTGCATTCAATATAAATTATTACCTTTAGCAGGGATAACCGGATTACAGGCAAACTCCCTGCATGAAATCATATATTAAAGGAGATAACAATGGCATTAACCGGAATACAGATATTCAAACTCCTTCCTAAGACAAACTGCAAGGAGTGTGGTGTTCCCACCTGTCTTGCCTTTGCCATGAATTTGGCATCTGGAAAGGCTGAATTAGATAGTTGTCCTTATGTTTCTGATGAAGCAAAAGAGAAACTTGCCGAAGCATCAGCACCTCCAATTCGTCCAGTAAAACTTGGAAAAGGTGTTCGTCAAAGAGTAACAGGTGGGGAAACAGTTCTTTACAGACATGAAAAGACCTTTTTCAACCCAACTCTTCTTGCTGCAACAGTTCCTTCAGATATAGACCCATCTGCCCTTGATAAAAAACTTAAAGTATTCAATGCTTTTCAATATGAGCGTGTTGGATTTAATTTAAGACCAGAGCTTATTGTTGTAAAAGATGTTGGAAAAGGTGCTGCTGCTTTTGCGGCAACTGCTAAAAAGATCGCATCAGAGTCTGAGTTCAACGTAGTTTTGATGACAGAAGATGTTGATGTTATGAAGGCTGGTGTTGAGGCTGCTGGCTTTAAGCGTCCTTTGATTTGTGGTGCAACTGCTGCAAATATTGATGGTATGGGTGCAATTGCAAAGGCAAGCGATCTGCCTATTGCAGTTAAAGCAGATTCAGTAGCTGCTCTTATCCCTTTGACAGATAAACTGACTGGAATGGGAATCAAAGATATTGTGATTGACTCTGGCTCAAGAGAGATTAAGCAGGCTCTTGAAGATCAAGTTGCAATTCGCCGCGCTGCTTTAAAAACTGGAAATAAATCACTTGGTTTTCCAACTATCACATTTCCTTGCGAAATGGCTTCCAATATTGATATGGAGACCCTTATTGCTGCTATGTTTGTAGCAAAGTATGGTGGAATTGTTGTTTTATCTGACTTTAGACCAGAATCTATTTTCCCACTTCTTCTTGAAAGACTCAATATATTCACCGATCCACAAAGACCAATGACAGTTACAGAAGGTATTTATCCAATTGGTAATCCAAATGAAAATTCACCTGTGGCTGTAACTACAAACTTTGCCTTGACTTACTTTATCGTATCTGGTGAGATTGAGGGAAGTAAAGTTCCATGCTGGCTGCTTATTAAGGATTCAGAGGGTTTATCTGTTCTTACTGCTTGGGCTGCTGGTAAGTTTGGCGGCGATGATGTGGGCGCGTTTGTCAAAAAATCTGGAATTATGGATAAGGTAAAACATAAAGAGATTATAATTCCGGGTTATGCTGCTGCAATTGCTGGTGATGTTGAAGAAGAACTTCCTGGCTGGACTATCACAGTAGGTCCACGCGAGGCAGCTCATCTGCCCGCATTCTTGAAAACAAAACAATAAAAATTTCTTAAATAAAAAAGGAAAAGACTATGATACTTTTTGGAGAGAGTCTGAATGTAATTTCAACTGTCATAGGAAAACAGTTCAAAGAGCCTGATCCAGCAAAACGTAATCCAGAGCCTATTCAAAAAGAAGTTGAAGAGCAGAAAAAGAAAGGTATGGATTACATTGACATCAACCTTGGACCTGCTAAAAAGTTTGGTGTTGAACTTATGCCTTGGGTAATTCAGGTTGTTCAAGAAGCAGCACCTGGAATGCCTCTACTTTTAGACACATCAAATATTGCTGCTATTGAAGCTGGTCTTAAAATTATAAAGCCTGCCAACAAACCCCATATAATCAACTCAATCATGGCAAGACCAGAAAGATATGAGGTTATGGTTCCAATGGCAGCTAAATACGATGCTGATTTTGTAGCTCTTATGTGGGGACCAGAAGGGTTGCCAAGAGACGAGAACGAGAGAGCAGCCCTTGCTGTTGAGCTTCTCTACTTTGCGAACGAAGCTGGTATTGCCAATGAGCGTATTTGGGTTGATGGTATTGTAACTCCTGTCAATATCCAGCAGCCACAGGCAATCAGCCTTATGAACTTTCAAGGAATGCTTCAAGATATTGCACCAGGTGCCAAAAGCACTTGTGGTCTTTCCAATATCTCAAATGGTCCTCCAAACAATTTAAGACCAATCTTGAATCAGACCTATATGGTTATGCTTCAAAAACATGGTATGGAGTCTGTAATTTCTGATCCTCTTGATACTAAACTTACTGAGATTGCTAAAGGCAAACGTCAAGATATTGTTGATCTTATTTATGGTATTATGGACGGAAATCAGCCTAATATGGCATCTTTATCAAAAGAGATGCAAGATTATGCCAAAACTGTAAATGTTATACTTGGCACAACTCTCTATTCAGATTCATGGCTTGAAGTTTGATTATTTAACTTTTAAAAAATAGTTTCATAAACAAACAGTAGTTTGAAGAGATTACAATAAAAAACCCCTTCCTTACTTTAAAAGGGAGGGGTTTTTGATTTGATGGGAAAAGATAATGGATATAGATATAGCTATAAACAAAGAGTGGTTTTATGTTGTGGTGCAAGACCCAGATACCCCTTCTGAAGAGCTGATGGGATTTGCTTTAGATGGCGAGACCTCTGAGCTTTTTATTCCAGCATTTGAGACAAAAGAGGATGCCCAGCAGTGCTTTTTATTGATGCCAAAAGATTTAATAAAAAGAAAGTATGAGATTCAGGCAATTATCAAAGATGACCTTATAAACCATGCAAAATCAAATGGTTATAAAGTTTTTTTGATGGACTATAAGAGTGTTGTTAAACATGAACTTTTATAAGGGTTGCCATATAAAAATATAAAATATCATATAAAAAAAGGGTAGAATCATGGGCTTAAAATTAGCAATTGGCGGCAAGGGCGGGGTGGGAAAAACAACCATTACTTCACTTTTAGCAAGATGTATCGCCAATATTGATCCAAATAATCGTGTCATTGCAATTGATGCTGATCCTGTAACCAATCTTGCTGCTGCACTTGGAATATCTGAACATCCACCAATTACCCCTGTATCTGAACTATCAGATTTGATTGCAGAGAGAACAGGGGCAAAGCCCGGAACCATGGGTGGATTTTTTACACTCAATCCTAAGGTTGATGATATTCCAGAACGTTTTTCAAGGGAGAGAGATGGCGTAAAACTGCTTGTTATGGGAACTGTTAAAAAAGGTGGCTCTGGTTGCATCTGCCCTGAAAGCACAATTCTTAAAGCATTGATGAACCATCTTGTTCTTGCACGAAAAGATATTGTTATTATGGATATGGAGGCTGGAGTTGAGCATCTTGGAAGAGCAACATCAAGGTCGGTTGATGCTTTAGTAGCGGTTGTAAACCCTGGTGCCAGAAGCAGAATAGCTGCTGAAAAAATACGGCAATTAGGGCAAGATATTGGAATAAAAAGGATTGTTGTGCTGGGCAATCGGGTAAGAAACAGCGAAGATGAAGATAGAATAAGACAATCTCTTTCTGACTTTGAGATTATAGGATTTTTGCCTGAATTTGATGAGATTGCAGAGGCAGATAGGGTTGGCGTGCGTCCATTTGATGATCCCTTAACAATTCCAAGTGAGATACGATCTCTTGCTGCAAAATTTCTAACACTTGGCTAAGGAAAAATATAAAAGGGGTAAAATCTCTTATTTTTACCCCCTTATACACACACTCCCCCACTTAGCTATTAACTTTTATGGCTGCTTTTCTTCTACATAATTGCATCAAATTTACATCTATCGTAGCATGACATACACTTTACGCATTTATCTTTGTCGATCACTGCAACAGCTTTTTTCTCCCATGTGATTGCATTTGCAGGACAGCCCTTAAAACAGAGACCGCACATCTTGCACTTATCTGGATCAACTTCAAATTTTACAAGTGCTGGACAGGTCTTTGCTGGACAGGTTTTATCAAAAATATGGGCTTCATACTCATCTCTAAAATATTTAAGAGTTGATAATACTGGATTTGCTGCTGTCTGACCAAGACCGCAAAGAGAGCTATGCATTACCACATCAGAAAGCTCTTCTAAAAGCTCAATATCTCCTGGTTGCCCTTTGCCTTTACACATATTTTCCAGCAGAGTTAAGATTCGCTTAGTTCCTTCACGGCATGGAGTGCACTTTCCACAAGATTCATCTTGGATAAAATCCATAAAATAGCGAGCCATATCAACCATACAAGTTGTATTATCCATGACAATTGCTCCGCCAGAACCCATAATTGCCCCAACTTTGCTGATCTCCTCATAATCAATTGGGGTGTCTAAATACTGCTCAGGCACGCAACCTCCTGATGGACCTCCCAACTGAACAGCTTTAAACTTTCGCTTATCTGGCACCCCTCCGCCAATATCGTAAACAAGCGATCTGATTGTTGTGCCCATTGGCACCTCAACAAGTCCAATATTGCAGACATCGCCAGACAGAGCAAAAACTTTTGTCCCTTTGCTTGTTGCAGTCCCAACGCTTGCGTACCACTTGCCACCATTAAGAATAATCTGCGGAACATTTGCAAGTGTCTCAACATTGTTTAGGATTGTCGGCTTTTTCCACAAACCTTTATGGGCAGGAAATGGCGGTCTTGGGATTGGCATTCCCCTTTTTCCTTCAATAGATCGCATCAAAGCTGTCTCTTCTCCGCAGACAAACGCCCCAGCACCCTGATAGACCTCAACATCGAATTCAAATCCTGAGCCTAAAATATCGTTACCAAGCAGGCCATAATTTTTTGCCTGATCAATTGCGATATTTAGCCTCTTTACTGCAAGCGGATACTCGCTTCTGCAATATATATAACCTTTATGGGCATTAATCGCCTTTGCAGCAATTATCATGCCCTCAATAACAGCGTGCGGGTCAGACTCAAGGATACTTCGATCCATAAATGCACCTGGATCGCCTTCGTCAGCATTGCAAAGCACATACTTAATATCGCCTTGAGCCTCTTTTGCAAATCGCCACTTCAAACCAGCAGGAAAGCCAGCCCCGCCTCTGCCTCGTAATTCAGAGTCCAACATCTCCTTTATAATATCGTCAGGAGTCATCTCATTTAGAGCCTTTGCAGCAGCAAAATAGCCATCTCTTGCAATGTATTCGTCAATAACTTCAGGATCAATTAGCCCCTTATTTCGCATTGCCCTAAATACTTGGCTTGCAAAAAATGGAATATCGTCCATCTTAGGAATTATCTTTTTATTGGCTGGATTTTTATACATCAACCTTTGAAGAGGGGTTCCTTTAAGAAAATGGGACTCAACAAGCTCTGCTGCATCTTCAGGTTGGATTTTTTGATAAAATATCCCCTCAGGCTGAACAACCATTACTGGTCCAACTGCACAAAATCCATTGCAGCCTGTAATAATAATTTCAACCTCACCGGATAGCCCCTGCTTTTCAATCTCTTTTAACAGAGCAACCCTTACCTTTTCACTGCCAGTAGAATCACAGCCTGTTCCACCGCAGAGCATCAGTTGAAGTCTTGTCTGATTCATTATGATCTATTCCTTATATTTTTATTGATATTTTTATTTAAATGGTAATCTCTTTTTAAGATATTTTTTACAACGCTACTCATATTTTTCAAGAATCTGGATAACTTTATCTGCTGATACAGCCCCATAAATATCTTTATTTACAACCATTACAGGAGCAAGTCCGCAAGCACCTAAACAGCGAACCCCCTCCATTGAGAATTTTCTATCTTCAGTTGTTTCGCCCTCTTTGAGATTATATTTACCATGTATTCGGTTAATGCTCTCTTTAATCCCCTTTACATAACATGCAGTACCAGTGCAAACCTTAATATTGTGTCTGCCTTTAGGGGTAAGCGAAAAAAATGAGTAAAAAGTTGCTACACCAAAAACTTGGCTAAGTGGAAGTCCCATACCTTGACTGATATACATCAAAATCTCAGATGGCAGATAACGCACCACCTCTTGGCACTCTCGCAATACAGGGATAACAGAGCCTGGGGTATTTTTCCACTTTGCAATGATCTCATCTATGCTATCCCACATTTGTGCTGTAATATCAGGGTGTTGAGGACGAATTGTGTTTTTCATGTTTTTCTCCAAAATTTTTTCACTTTCACATTTTATAAGTTGTTAATTTTGATTAATATAGTTAAGTGGCTAATAAATATTTTTAAATCTCTAATTTACGCTATTACCATTTTTTTGCAACCATTTAAATTATTTCTTTTACCAAAATTGGGCATAAAATAGCGCCAATCTTTACCTTGACAAAATGGCATTTTCATCATAGTATCCAGAATTTTTTTAAAACCTAAGGGGTGTTAGTGATAACATCCCAATTATATAGGGATTACTAAAAATAGATTAGATTTTTTTACTATTTTATAATAAACGCTATTTGAAGGAGATATATATTAATGTATGCTGTAATTAAAACTGGCGGAAAACAGTATAAAGTTGAAGAGGGGCAGATTCTTAAATTTGAAAAACTGGCGGGTGAACCAGGCTCTGAGATAAAGTTCAATGATGTTCTGCTCTATTCTGATGGCGAGAAGCTAACGCTTGGCTCGCCTGTTATTGAAAATGCTGTTGTTAGTGCCAATATTGTTGAGCAGGGCAAGGGCAAAAAGATAATTGTATTTAAATATAAACGCAGAAAAGGTTATAAAAGAATGAGAGGACACAGGCAGCTTTATACAGCAGTTAAGATAAACTCTATTCAGATATAATTTCAAAATTTAGATTAAATTTTAAAAAAGATAAAGTATTTAAGATAATAGAAGGAGTTTTAAAAAATGGCACATAAAAAGGCAGGCGGAAGTTCTAAGAACGGTCGCGATTCAAATGGTCAAAGGCGTGGAATTAAGCTCTATGGCGGTCAGAGTGCAGTTGCTGGAAATATCATTGTAAGACAGGTTGGAACAAAGATACATCCCGGTAATAATGTTGGAATGGGCAAAGATTATACTCTCTTTTCATTGATTGACGGCGTTGTAACGTATGAAAGACAAGGTCGCGATAGAAAGAGAGTGAGTGTTTATGCAGCGTGAAATTCATAGATGAAGCCATTATAACTGTCAGGTCTGGTAACGGTGGAGCTGGGTGCGTCAGTTTCAGACGAGAGAAGTTTATAGAGTGGGGCGGACCTGACGGCGGCGATGGTGGCGATGGTGGTAGCGTCATCTTTTGTGCTGATCAAGGAAAGAGGACTCTGTTTGATCTTCGCCGCCAAAAGATTATTACTGCCCAGAATGGAACAGCAGGAGGAGGCAGGCAGCGTCACGGCAAAAATGGCTCCGATCAGGTGATTCATGTTCCACTTGGAACAGTTATTAGTGATGCTGATACAGGCTCAATTATTGTTGATATGACTAAGTTGAATCAGCAGTATGTTGTGGCTAAAGGTGGAATTGGCGGGCGTGGAAATAAACGCTTTGCAACATCAACCAATAGAGCACCAAAATATGCCCAACCCGGTATGCCAGCGGTTGAGATTCGCCTTAAACTTGAGCTAAAACTTCTTGCTGATGTGGGGATTGTTGGGCTTCCAAATGCTGGAAAATCAACCCTTGTAAGCTCTATATCGTCAGCTCGCCCAAAAATCGCAGATTACCCCTTTACAACTTTAAATCCATCTCTTGGAATGGTTCAGCCAGAATTTGGTGAGCCTTTTGCAGTTGCAGACATTCCGGGTATTATTGAGGGTGCACACGAGGGGACAGGGCTTGGGATTCAATTTTTAAAGCATATTGAACGCACTGGCATATTAATACATTTGATCGACATATCCCAAATTAATCCAGACTCCCCGCTTGATGAACTCAATTTAATCAATCGTGAACTTGCCCTTTACAGCGATAAACTTGCCCAAAAATCGCAGGTTATTGTGCTAAATAAAATTGATATTGAAGGTACAGAGTCTAAAATCTTAGCTTTTAAAGATGCTTTAAAGTCAAAACCCCAAATTCAAATTTTAACAATTTCAGCAGCAACTGGAAAAGGTACACGAGAGCTTACTGCCTTTCTTGCACAAAAAATCAACAAGTAGAGTTTTTCCATATATGAACTACGATAGAGCAACAGTATTTAAAAATGCTAAAAGGGTTGTAATCAAAATTGGAAGTGGTGTTCTTACTCTAAATAACGGTCTAAATACCAATATTATAGATAAAACAAGCTACCAGATTGACCAATTACGCAAAAGCGGTGCAGAGGTTATGATTATCTCCTCTGGTGCTATTGCCTCTGGCGTTAAAAAAATAGGTCTTGAAAAGAGACCAGACGGCATTCCAGCAAGGCAGGCAGCCGCAGCAGTGGGGCAAGCAGGTCTTATACTTGCGTGGGAACAGGCATTTGCAAAGTTTGACAGTAAAGTTGCACAACTACTTCTGACCAGAGAAGATTTAAGCCACAGAAGGCGATACTTAAATGCTCGCAACACTTTAAATCAACTTTTAGCCTGGAATATTATCCCAATCATCAACGAAAACGATACAGTTGTCTTTGAAGAGATTAAACTTGGAGATAACGACAATCTTGCAGCCATGATCACCCTTTTGATGGACGCTGATATTATGATAAATTTAACTGATATTGACGGACTTTATGATAAAGACCCAAGGGTCTATCAAGATGCTAAACTGCTATCAAGTGTTAGGGCTATAACATCAGATATGGAAGATGCTGCTGGAGGTATTCCCGGCAATCTTGGAACTGGAGGCATGTTAAGCAAAGTTAAAGCTGCAAAAAAACTATCACGGGCTGGAGTTCCAATGGTTATTGCTGGGGGGCTAAATCCTAATATTATCACTGATATTGTTGCTGGAGAGGATAAAGGGACATTTTTTATTCCGGGAAGCAGACACCTTAATAGTCGCAAATGTTGGATTGCTTTTAATCTTAAGCCTCAAGGGAGCATAATTGTTGATAAAGGTGCTCAAGATGCTCTTGTGAAAAAGGGGAAAAGTCTTCTTCCAATTGGAATTATTAATGTTGTTGATGACTTTTGTATGGGATCCCCTGTTGATATATGCTCTTCAAACGGTGCTGCTCTTGGCAGAGGTCTTGTAAACTACTCATCATCTGATATTCGCAAAATTATGGGGTTAAAAAGCGACAAGATAGCTCAAGTTCTTGGCTCCAAACCTTTTGATGATGTTATTCATCGTGATAATCTTGTTATTACAGAGTAAATCAGGAGAAGCTAAATAAAATATGGAATCTACTATAAAAGATATTGCATTTAGGGCAAAGGCTGCATCAAGAAAAATGGCTGTAGCATCAACTGAGAAAAAAAATCTTATACTTCATTCAATTGCTGATAAACTTCTATTGCACAAAGATAAAATTCAAAATGAAAATCAAAAAGATATAGAGTATGCAAAATCTAAAGGGCTTTCTGCTGCAATGATAGATAGGCTTAGAATCAGTGATGGAACAATCCAGTCCATGATTAAAGGGCTTAACGAAATTGCAGAACTGCCTGATCCTGTTGGACAGATAACAAAAGAGTGGAGACGACCCAATGGGCTTGAAGTCTCTAAGATGAGAATCCCACTTGGGGTTATTGCTATGATATATGAATCACGCCCTAATGTAACTATTGATGCTGCTGCTTTATGTTTAAAGGCTGGAAACTGTGCTATTTTACGCGGAGGCTCAGAGGCTTTTAATTCAAATATTGTGCTTGCCAATATAATTCAAGAGGCTTTAAAGGATAATGAAATTTCACAAGATGCAGCTCAGGTGATTCCAATTCAAGATAGGGAGGCTGTAAAGCATCTTTTAAAGCAAGAGGAGTTTATCGATCTTGTTATTCCAAGAGGGGGCGAGGCTCTTATTAGATTTGTGGTTCAAAACTCTACAATCCCTGTTTTAAAGCACTACAAGGGAGTTTGTCATGCTTACGTTGATAAAGTTGCAGATATTGATCTTGCCTTAAAGGTCTGCTTTAACTCTAAGGTTCATCGACCTGGTGTTTGCAATGCAATGGAGACTCTGCTTGTCCATAAAGATATTGCCCCTAAATTTTTACCAGCAATGGCTCAAAAGTTTGCAGATGCTGGCGTTGAAATTAGGGGGTGTAAAATGACTCTTGATTTAATTAAAAATATCTCCCAAACCATCAAAGTTGTTGAGGCTCAAGAGGCAGATTGGCACGCTGAGTATCTTGATCTAATTCTTGCTATTAAAGTTGTTAATAGCATGACAGAGGCTATTGAACATATTGCGACTTACGGCTCTGATCACACTGATGTTATTATCACAACTGATATGGATAGAGCAGATAGATTTATACGAACAGTCTCATCATCAATGGTTGCAGTTAATGCCTCTACCCGCTTTAATGATGGCGGTGAATTGGGGCTTGGTGCTGAAATTGGTATAAGCACCTCAAAACTTCACGCATTTGGTCCAATGGGTTTAGAGGAGCTTACCTCAACTAAGTTTGTTGTTAAAGGATCGGGGCAGGTTAGGATTTAAACAATAAATTTTTAAGGTCTTAAAATGCAATGAAAAAATCCAAAGTGCCAATAGAGTTGGGGTAACTTTATGAGTATCGGCTTATTTGGAGGAACATTCAACCCCATTCATCTTGGACATATTGCTGTTATAGCTTACGTTAAATCCGCCTTTAATTTAGATACAATCTATATTGTTCCATCTGCTATTCCTCCCCATAAAACATCAGAATCCCTTGCCTGTGCTAACGATAGATTTGAGATGGTTAAGCAGGCAGTTGCCCCATTTTCAGGACTTATCCCATCTGATGTTGAGCTTAAACGAGAGGGCAAATCGTTCTCAATAGATACAATCAAGCACTTTAAAGGTGTCGTTAATGATACCACTCAGCTCTATTTTATAATGGGTTCTGATGCCTTTTTTGATATTCAGACTTGGAAAAATAGCGTTGATATTTTCAGACTCACCCATATAATTGTGATGCACAGGGCTGGCGATTGCAGATCACTAAAAGATGTTGAGTCATTTTTAAAAACAGAGGTGTCGTCCAATTACGAAATCTCGGAATCTGACAGTTGTGTAAAATATAAAAATGTCAAATTAGATGGCAGTATAAAAAAGCAAGATTTTAAAAGCGTTTATATTTGCGAAGTGCCTAAAATTAATATATCTTCAACTCTCATAAGAGAAAAAATTAAAAGAAATGAGTCAATAAAAGAGCTTGTTCCAGAGGTGGTTGAGGCAATACTTTATAAAAAAAAGCTCTATTTATAACTTTTAAATTTCTATTCAAATCTATGGGATAATATACGAACTTAAATTAAGGATTAAGATAACTTAAATTATGACCACAAAAGAGATAGACCTAAAATTAACTTTAACGCCCTACTTAAAAGAGATATTTCAAAGAAAATCAGAGAGTGTTACTGTAATGGATGTGCGAAAGCTAACCTCCTACACTGATGCAATAGCTGTTATAACTGCATCATCTTCAAGGCAAGTAACCTCAATTGCTGAAAATATCCATATTAATATGAAAAAATCGGGAAATGTGCCATTAGGTTTTGAAGGCTTTGAGGAGGGTAGATGGGCTTTGCTTGATTTTGGTCATCTTATAATCCATATTTTTAATAAAGAGACCAGAGATTTTTACAACATTGAGGGGCTTTGGGCTGATGCTCCAAGATTAGATGTTTCAGAATTTAATAGGGTTGATGATTATGGCACACAAGATTGAGAAAAATCGTGTTGATGCACTCTTGATATTAGATGGCTGGGGTGTAAATCCAAATAGAGATAATAATGCTGTTGCACTTGCACACACCCCATTTTTGGATATGCTTGAGAAAAACTATCCAAACTCAAGGCTTTTGTGCTCTGGTAGGGCTGTGGGCTTGCCAGATGGCGTAATGGGCAACTCAGAGGTTGGGCACACAAATATTGGTGCTGGAAGGGTTGTGTTTCAAGATTTGGTTAGAATCAACCTTGCAATTGAAGATAAATCATTTTTTTCCACTCCAGAGCTTGTTGACTTGATGCAGGTAGTTAAGCAAAAAAAATCTTCTCTCCATCTTATGGGTCTTTTATCTGACGGCAGTGTCCATAGCCATATTGAGCATCTTTTTGCACTTATTGATATGGTATCAAAGTTTGAGATTAACAATATATTTATCCATGCAATACTTGATGGAAGAGATACTCCCCCACAAAGCGGTATCCAATATTTAACTTGGCTTACAAAATATCTTGAAACTAAAAAAGCCACTATTGCGACTATTTGTGGAAGATTTTATGCAATGGATAGAGATACACGCTGGGATAGAGTTCAAAATGCTTATGAACTATACACTGATGGAGTTGGCTTAAATAGAGCCTATCCATTAGAGGCAATTAAAGAGGCTTATGATGCTGGTCAAACTGATGAGTTTGTAAAACCAATATTGACTGCTGGTAACGATGGGATAGTAAAAGATGAAGATGCAATCATATTTTTTAATTTTAGATCAGATAGGGCAAGAGAGATAACAAGAGCCTTTACAGAAGAGAATTTTACTGGATTTAATAGAAAAACTTTTCCTAAACTTTCAAGATTTCTTTGCATGACCCAATATGATGAATCTTTTTTATTGCCTGTAATTTTTAAACCTCAGCATCTTAATAACATTCTTGGCGAGATTGTCAGCCGTGAAGGGTTTACCCAACTTAGAATTGCTGAGACTGAAAAGTATGCCCATGTAACCTATTTTTTTAATGGGGGAGATGAAAAGGTATTTCCACTTGAGGAGCGTATTTTAATCCCATCTCCAAGAGATGTAAAAACTTATGATCAAAAGCCAGAGATGAGTGCTCATGCTGTTGCAAAAGCAGCTTGCAAAAGGATTGAAGAGGGAGATTTAAGGTTAATGGTTCTAAATTTTGCAAATATGGATATGGTTGGTCATACAGGCAATTTAGATGCTGCAATTAAGGCGTGCTCTACTGTTGATGAGTGTGTAAAGCAAGTTGTTGAAGCTGTTTTCAAAACAGGCGGAACTGTAATGGTAACAGCAGATCATGGAAACGCAGAGGAGATGAGAGATAAAGATGGAAATCCCCACACAGCACACACCTTAAATCCAGTAAAATTTATAGTTGCTGGCGATAAGTATCGCAATATAATCCTTAAAGATGGAGTGCTTGGCGATATTGCACCAACAATACTAAAGATTATGGGCATTGATCAGCCAAAAGAGATGACTGGAAAACCGCTATTTTAGATTTTTAATATCTCTTAATTGTTTTAAATATTTAATCAAATAGAGTTAAATGTAAATGGTTCAAAATGGGAATAAAATTTTAGAGTCAGATAGAGATATTGCATCTCAAGTTATTAATCGCTCTAATGTCAATTTCAATAGCTGTTACCACTGCCGATGTTGTGCTGGAGGTTGTCCATTTGTTAAAGCAATGGATTATGCGCCTCATGCAATCATAAGGCTTTTGCAGTTAGGATTTTACGAAAAAGCCCTAAAATCTTCAACAATCTGGATATGTGTTGGGTGCAACACCTGCTCTTCGGTCTGCCCCATGTCAATTGATATGTCTGCTATAATGGACGCTCTTCGACAAATCGCTCTTGAGCACAATATAAAGGTTGGTCAGCCCTCTATTTTGGGTTTTCATACTGAGGTGTTAAACTCAATTGAACGGTATGGAAGAACCCATAAACTTGAGATTATGATGCGGTATAAAGTGCGGACAATGGATCTCTTTTCTGATATGGATTTAGGTATAAAGATGCTGACAAAACGTAAATTGGATTTAATGCCATCTAAAGTTAAAGATATTCAAGCTATAAAAAATATATTTAAATCGGACCAAGATTGATGAAAAAAGAGCTGGTTAAAATCTCCTATTTTCCTGGTTGCTCTCTTGCAACTTCAGCAAAAGAGAACAACATCTCTTTGATAAAATTTTGCAAAAGTATCGGGTATGAGCTTATTGAGCTTGAAGATTGGAACTGTTGCGGCTCATCATCTGCCCACAGCATTGATTCAAAGACAGCCTTTGGATTAGCCTCTCGCAATCTTTTCCTTGCACCTTTTGATCGCCCACTTCTTGCTGCATGTCCAAGCTGTATTTTAAGGCTTTTGCAGACTCATCTTCACATTTCGCAAAATGTAGATTTGCAAAATGAGTATGAAAAGATGTTCTCAAAACCATTTAACAGAGATTTAAAGATAATCCATTTTTTTGAGATATTGGCAAATATAAATTTACCTGATTTTATTGAATCTCAAGGGCACAACAAAAAAGAGAAGTTACCTTTAGACTGCATAAAATTTCTTCCCTACTATGGCTGCATGTTGGCACGCCCACCTGAGATGAAAAATATACCAAATTATCATGGATTGATAGAGAAAATTCTTAGCTCACTTGGTGCAGAGGTGGTTAGATGGTCTTACTCTTCAAGGTGCTGCGGAACATTTCTTTCTGTATCCCGCCCAGAAATTGTAACTCCGATAATTAACGATATTATGTTGCAGGCAGTAGCTTCAGGAGCTGATTGCATTGTTACTGCTTGTGCTATGTGCCATCTAAATATGGAGATTAGATGTTCGATTAAAAATCCGATCCCAACCCTTCATTTTTCAGAGATTTTAAGTTTGGCTATGGGAATTAAAGATTACAAGGGTTGGTTTGAGAGACATATTGTTGATCCAGTTCCTATGCTCAAACAAAAAGGGTTAATCTAAGAGGAACTACGATATTATACACTATTGTATAACTTAGTAGGATAAAATATTAAATTCATAATAATATAGGTGAGTTATGAGCCTTACACTAATTGATTATATCACAGGTAAGATGGTTCCTGATGTTGGAGCTGAGGGGAGTCGTCAGCTTTTTGAAAAATTTCTTGTTGAAAATAGAGGCTATGATCGGGCTGATATTTTAGTTGATGTTCCTATTAAAGTTATGTTTAAAGGTGACGAGTATGTTTCAACTGTTGATCTGATCATACTTTGCAACCAAAAACCAATTATGGCAGCAAGATGTGTTGCTGGCTCTCTTGGCTCTTATGAGCGTGAAATTCTTGCAGCCTCAAGGTTGGTTTATACTGATCTTCAGATACCTTTTTCAGTATCAACCAACGGAAAAGATGCACTTGTACGCGATGTTATATCAGGTAAGCCTATCTGTAAGCCAAATGGCGATAAGTATGAGATTGAAGAGGGTTTAGAAGCTGTTTTAACCAAATCAGAGGCGATGAAATTTTTAGACTCTTTTGAGTATCTCCCATTTGATCCAAAAAAAAAGGAGCGAGAGATGATAATCTTTCGCTCCTATGATATTCAAAGATATGAGGGTGAGTGTAGCGATAGTTAATTTAAAACCAATATTGCTCTTTTTTAATTACGCACCCAAATACGTTTGCTCTCCCAGTAGCCTTCGCGTACCAAGATGCGATCATATCCGCCTGGTATCCATCTACCTTTTCGGTTATAAAATCCTGGGAGCCACTTTTTAACATAAACAGGCTCAACCCAAACTCTCTCAACGCTCCAGTAGCCTCTATCTCGTCTGTCATGGCGATCATATTTATCTTGCCTATCGCATCTATCTCGTTTGTCTCGTCTATCATATCTGTCATATCTATTGTATGCAGAATCTCTATTTATCTCTGCTACAATAGTAGCCCCAAGAATAGCTGCTCCAGCTCCAATTATAGCCCCTTCGACAAATTTGCTACGAGCTCTTGAACCAGCTTCTACACTCTCGATTGATGCTGTTAATCCAAAAACAGTAACTAATATCAATGCCAATATTCTTTGCATAATATACCTCCTTTAAATGTAGTAATTTGTAATTTCTAAATAACAACATCATTACTGATAAAAATAAGTAAGCAATTCTTGTTCCATAGCACGTTTGCTGTTAATCTAAGGGGCAATTGAATTTTGACAATGTACAAAAATTTGCAATCTAACAGATTAAAATTACAGAAATTGCAAGTTTTGGCTATCAATACATCAAAAATAGTTATTTACATACTTAAATTAAGAAAATTGATATATCATATCTAATTTTTCAGAATATCATAGCTTATAATCTGTTATTTTATCTTACAAATAAGTGTTTGAAAATCAAAGTTTATTATGCTATAGCAAATCATCAAGCAAATTAAAATTATTGTTGGAGTCTTTATAATGTAAATCAAAATAGACAATTTGGAGGAAAAAAGAGATCATGAGCTTAAACATTCATCCAGCCGTAAATGATTTAAAAAGTGACTATGAAAAAGGAAAAATGAGCAGACGTGAATTTATCCGTTTTGCAACTCTTTTAGGATTATCTGCTACAGCAGCAGGACAGATGGTAGGACTTGCTTTTCCTACTGCTGCTTCAGCCAATGCAGTAAAACGAGGTGGAAAAATTCGTATTGCTGCACCAGTGCATAAAGTTACCCACCCCGCACAATTTTCATGGATTGCCCCAACCAATCAGCTCCGCCAAGTAGCTGAATATATGAGCTATACAGATGAAAATAACATCACTCACCCCTATCTGCTTGAGAGTTGGGAGCCAAGTGCTGATCTAAAAACATGGACGCTAAATGTAAGAAAAGGTATTAAATTTAGTAATGGCGATGAGTTTAATGCAGATGATGTAATTTTTACATTCAAACAGTGGCTTGATAAAAATGTCGGCTCATCAATGCTTGGAATGTTAGAGGGCTACCTTGACACCACTGGAATTGAAAAAGTATCTGATCATAAGGTGGTTCTGCACCTTAAAACTCCTGAAATTGGAGTTCCTGAGCACCTTTTCCACTACCCTGCAATGGTTTTGAACCACCGCACATTTGAGGGCGATTTTATTAAAGCTCCGCACGGCACAGGTCCTTATATTTTAAAAGAGTTTGTTGAGGGGGAACGCTGCATTTTAGTTAAACGAAACGATTATTGGAGAAAAGGGGCAGATGGCGAGCCTTTTCCATATCTTGATACCATTGAATTTGTAGATATGGGAACTGAGATGGCTCCTATGATCGCAGCGATGAAGGGCGGCGAAATTGATATGATCGATTTAGGCGATCAAAGTGGTCCTGAGGTTTATCAGGCTTTAAAAGATGACCCTAAGGTCAATGTCTATCCTGTTCCAACCAACCAGACAAGAGTTTTAAGAATGAGAGTAGATATGAAGCCATGGTCTGATAATCGGGTTCGTCAAGCTTTAAAGCTATGCCAAAATCGCGAAAAGATACTTCAGCTTGCCTATTTTGGACAAGGAATGATAGGTCAAGATGTTCATGTTAGCCCCAAACACCCTGAATATTGCCCAATTGATACCCCAAAATATGATCCTGACACAGCAAAAAAATTGCTTGCAGAGGCTGGCTATCCAAATGGAGTAGATGTTAATCTTGCTGTTGGAAGCGGCTGGAAAGAGATCGTAAGATATGCTGAGATTTTAAAAGAAGATGCTCTTCCAGCAGGTTTTAGAATAAATATTCAGACAATGCCAAATTCGCAATATTGGGAAAAGTGGACAGAGGTTGATCTTGGCATTACAACTTGGGCACATCGTCCACTTGGAACAATGGTTCTTAATCTTGGCTATGTTGCTGATTCAAAAGGTGCTCCTGCCCCCTGGAATGAGTCTCGCTGGGTTGATAAAGAGTTTTCTGAACTTCTTACCAAAGCTAACGGCACACTTGATGTTGAAGAAAGACGCAAAATATTCTGTCAGCTTGAAAAGATTCAACAAGAGAGAGGCTCTGCTGCCATTGCATTCTGGATAAATGTCTGGACAATCGCCTCAAAACGTGTTCAAGGCGTTGTATCTCACCCAAGTCTTTATCTTAAACTTGAAGAGTTCTGGGTTAATGCCTGATAATATCTGAATCATAAATTTATGTGAAACTTTAGGGGCGTAAAGAGCGTGAATTACGCCCTTATTACTATTTTACATCTCTTTTAGGATATAGCAGCTTATGGCAAAATTTATCATCAGACGTTTTTTTCTGCTTCTCCTCACGATGTTTCTTGTCTCTATTGCTGTCTTTATGATTGTTGAATCTTCCCCTGGCAATATTGCCAAAAATGTTCTTGGAGCTTTTATCACACCAGAGCAAGAGGCTTCATTTTTAGCCCAGCAGGGTTTAGATAAGCCACTCTTGCAAAGGTACTGGTTCTGGCTTTTGGGCAGTGATCGTGCAGCAGAGAGAAAATGTGGTTTTAAACTTGAGAGAATTGAGACTGAGGCTGGATTTCAAGAGTGGTGGGCAAAAGGCGAAAATTCTACCTTGATGCGATGGAGTCTTGAGGGCGATGATCTTATCGTGCAGACTAAAACTCCTGACAACACCATTGAGACAGCCAAAGATAACGAGCGTTGGAAAAAAGCTGAAGATGGCAGCTACATCTTTTGGGGAGTTGATAGAAATAACCATGCTGTTTTATGGGTAAAAGGGGCATCAAATGAGGTTTGGAATTTTGTTGTAGGAACAGGCTGGATTAAAAGTAGTGGCGGTCCTCAAAGCTATATTCCGCTTAAAAAAGGATTTTTACGTGGCGATTTTGGAGTATCGCTAAGAACTGGCAGACCAGTTGAAAAGAGCCTTTTTATTCGTCTTAGAAATTCAGTTGTTCTTGCTGGTATTGCATTTGTTGTTGTTATGCCTCTTGCACTTTTACTTGGAATGGCTGCTGGAATACGTGAAGGCTCGCTGCAAGATAGGTTTCTCTCTATTGCTGGAATGGTTTTTTCCGTTATTCCAGAATTTGCTACTGGTATATTTCTTATCCTAATTATGTCGCACTGGCTTGAGCTTGTACCTGGAGCTTCGGTATTTGGCGAAAAAGCCCCATGGCAGCGTCCTGATATGCTGATCCTACCTGTTTTAACCCTTACCCTTATTGAGCTTGGCTATGTTTTAAGAATCACCCGTGCAAGCATGGCTGAGGTTATGCGATCCGCCTATATCAGAACCGCATTTTTAAAGGGTCTTCCATTTTGGCAGGTTATTTTTCGTCATGCTGCTAAAAATGCCCTTATCGCACCAATTACAGTGATTATGCTCCATGTTAATTGGCTGATGGGCGGTATTGTTATTGTTGAGGTGGTATTTGGCTATCCTGGTCTTGGGCAATATCTACTTGATTCAGCCCTTTACAAAGATGTAAATGCCATTGAAGCAGGCACAATGATTATGGTTCTGCTTGCTGTTGGCACACAGCTATTTGCCGATGTGCTCTACACCCTCTTAAACCCAAGAATACGCTATTCATAAGGCTAAAACATGAAAAATACTTTAACTATCCTATTTTCATCAAAAACTGCCACAATTGGTCTTATTCTTGTTCTTTTTTGGGTATTTGTGGCACTTCTTGCACCTTATATCACCTCCTACGGACCAACTCAGCAGGATTGGAAAGCATCTAATCAAGGACCATCTATTGCACACCCATTAGGAACTGACGAGCTTGGTCGAGATCTCTGGTCGCGTCTTGCACATGGAGCCAGAATTGTCCTTATAATAATGCCAATAAGCGAAAAATTTTGGATTCCCGGCGGCACAGCCATTTGGGGTGTTATTGCTGCACTATTTTGCGGTGCATCGTTAGGGCTTATAAGCGGATATAAAGGTGGCTGGGCAGATGAGATTATTATGCGTTTTCTTGATGCAATGATGTCAATTCCAGTTATTCTGCTCTATCTTATTATTGTTGCAGCACTTGGGGCATCTGCTGTTAATGTGGTTATTGCTATTGCAATTGTTGGAACTCCTGGGGTTGCAAGGTTGGTGCGAAGTCTTACGCTTGACATAAAAACAAGAGATTACGTAAGGGCTGCTGAAACAAGAGGTGAGACCCTCCTATACATTCTTTTTATGGAGATTTTACCAAATGCCAAAGGTCCAATTATAATTGATGCAATGCTACGGGTTGGTTATGCTATTTTTGCAATGGGAACACTTGGATTCTTAGGGCTTGGAATGCCGCCGCCGTCTCCTGATTGGGGTAGCATGGTGGCAAAAGGCAGAGAGTTTATCCTTATGGGAAACCCTTGGGCATCGCTTTGGCCCTCACTTGCAATTGCATCTCTTGTTGTTGGGTTAAATCTTCTTGCTGATGGTTTGCGTGAAGAGTCTATGAGATACCAATAATAATCTTTTCCAATTCTCTTATCCCTTATCGTTAATAAAAATAAATAGAAGTTTGTATTATAGCAGGCACAGAACACTGTTCTGTGCCTGCTCATATTTAACCCTATTAGAAGTCAGCCGGAATAAAAAACACGATATGGAAATCAAATTATACAATGATGTTGTCTTTAAATGGATATTTGGCAGACAAGAGCAGACATACCCCTTAATCTGTTTTCTAAATGCTGTTGTCTCTTATGATGCTGATGATTGTTCTGTTGAGTGTTCTGAAAATTACAGACCAAAATTTTCAGAGGTTGAGATACTAAACCCTTATGATGTGAACGAGCCGTTTACAAATGAAAAGCAGGGCATACTTGATATAAGGGCAAAAGATATTAACAGCCAAGAGTGGATTGATTTAGAGATTCAAGTTATACGTACCTCTGATTATAAAGAGCGTTCAAAGTATTATCTTGCCGGCATGTATCGGGATCAGTTGAAA
>JADFZO010000054.1 GCA_015232465.1 Desulfamplus sp. | reverse complement strand
TGATAATACAATATCCATCTTTATTTCGTATAGGTGGTGTGTTTCGTATAATTTCGCGCTCGAGTTCCTCTTTTTCTAACATTTCTTTTTTATGTTTTTCTAACGCATTCATAGCCTCTTCAAGAGTTTTAAACTTAGGAAGACCGCTTGCAACATAATTTGATGATGTATTAAAATCCCCTGCAAGCTGTGCAACCTCTGTTAATGCTCGACTTAACGCCTTATCTGGAGTTGGTGCTGTTCCAGCAGTCCAGACAATTTCGCTCGATTTAGGAAATGTAGATGGATCCCATGCTATCACTGCTACGGTTGGAACTCCTGTATTTAAAGAAAAATCGTTGATATAAAATTTTATGCCAGCATTTTTAAATTTATTTATTAGATCAACTGTTGATGGATTTGTAACAGAATCAGGGTCGATATATGGAATTAAAAATTTATCTTTGCAGATTAAAGCAGATACATGACGCTCAATAATCTCACAAGCACCCTGACACATTGCCTCTTCGTTGCAGTTGCCAGCAGATGAGCCGTTAAACTCATTTATCATAAAAAACCAGTCAAAAGGGATCATAACCTCTTGATTTGTTGAGTAGTTGTAGGCTCTTGTCCACTTTAGTTTAAGCATTGAAAAGAGCTGCTCTTGGATCTTAATATCATCATCAACATCACTGTATTTAGCTCCAATATTGTTATTATTGTTATCAACAGATTTTAAAATAAGGTCAAATGGTAGTGGTAAAATATTGTTATCTGAGCAAAACTCTTTTATTTGGCTATAATTTGCATAGATAAAATTTTTCGATCTATCCATAAAACTGTAAAGGCTAAATCTCTCTGCAAGCTCCATAACAGCACTTGCTTCAGCCAATGTTGGCGTAACCCCTTTTCCCATCTGCTTTTTTGTGCCAGTCAATCGGCTGGCATCGTGTCCGCAAACACTGTAATAGACTGGAATTTTAAGCCTATTGTCGTCAATTCTTTTTGTCTCTTTTAAAATATTGAGTTTAGCCTCTTTGGCTCTTAATTTGAACATCTCTATAGTCTCTTCTGGTGAGATGACCTTATCGTGATCTGAGTTGGGAAGTTTTAAAGCATCAGAAAGCTCAATTGTGTCGGGAAGTTGGTGGGGTGTCATATCGGTTTAACCTCTTTTGGATTTACTTTAAAAATAAAAAATGGTTGACAGAAAAGTCAGTTCTTTGTATTAAAAAAAGTTTTAGGAGATTGACTCCTTTTAGCTCTATCATCTTTTAAACTATACTATTTATGATTTATAGATATAATTTGCAAGGGTATTTCTAACATGACTCGCACAGCAACAGTAAAGAGGCAGACAAAAGAGACAGATATTGAGGCATCAATAACGCTTGAAGGTAGCGGCACTGCTGATATATCAACTGGTATCCCATTTTTTGACCACATGCTAACACTATTTACAGTTCATGGTTTTTTTGATCTTACTCTAAAAGCAAAGGGTGATCTTGATGTTGATTATCACCACACTGTTGAAGATGTTGGTCTCATCTTAGGTCAGGTTATATCAAGTGCAATCCACAATAGAAAGGGAATCTGTCGATATGGCGAGGGTTCAGTGCCTATGGACGAGGCGTTTTCACGGGTCAATGTTGATATGTCCAATAGACCATTTCTTGTTTATAATATTCCGCAAACAATAAGATCATCAGGCTTGTTTGACGCATATCTTGCAAAGGAGTTTTTCAGAGCACTGAGCGTTCAAGCTGGAATGAATCTTCACATCAATGCCCTATATGGTGAAAATGAGCACCATATTTTAGAATCAATTTTTAAAGCACTTGGCAGGGCTTTGAGGGTTGCTTGTAGCATTGATGAGCAGATTAAAGGTACCCTTTCAAGTAAGGGGATATTATAAAATCTCTCCTACCTTAATTTTCATTTAATCTTACATTGACAACCATTTTACAGTAATTAATTTTTGTTGTTTAAAAAAACTTTAACCCTTCAGATCAATATTTTAAGTGAGCTTTTCTGAAGTCTTAAAAAAAATGTTTTTTTGTTTTTTTGAGGGAGCAAGCTTACATCTCATGTTTATTCCAGAAGAGAAAATCTCCGAAATACTTAACGCATCAGATATAATTGAGATTATATCTGAATCAGTAACCCTTAAAAAAGCAGGAAACAACTATATTGGTCTCTGTCCATTTCACTCTGAAAAGACCCCATCTTTTTCCGTAAGTCCTCAAAAGCAAATATTTCACTGTTTTGGCTGTAGCACTGGTGGAAATGCACTATCTTTTTTAATGAAGCAACAAGGTGTATCTTTTCCAGAAGCTGTCAATATATTGGCAAAGCGATATGGCATTACCCTTGAGAACCACAACATAAGCGTTGAAGATAGACAAAAATTTGAATTAAAAGAGCAGCTCTTTAGGATAAATAGCAGGGTTAAAGATTATTATGTAGATCAGCTAAAAAATAGCCAATCAGCAGATTTAGCAAGGTTTTATCTGCAAAAACGGGGAATTTCACAAAAGATAATTGATGAGTTTGGTATAGGTTATGCACCTGATAAGTGGGACTCTGCTGTATCTTTGCTTAAAAAGATGAAGCCTAATAAAAACATAGCAGAGCAATCTGGGCTTATTCTAAAGCAAAAAAAGGGGAGTGGATATTATGATCGCTTTAGAAACAGGATCATCTTTCCAATATTTGATGTAAATATGCAGGTAGCAGGATTTGGCGGAAGAGTTATGGACAACTCTTTGCCAAAGTATTTAAACTCTCCAGAGACCCCTATTTACAGCAAAGGAAAGATTCTATACGGTCTTCATGCTGCAAAGAGGTATTGCCGTCAAACTGGTAGTGCATATATTGTTGAGGGGTATTTTGATTTTATTTCACTCTATCAAGGTGGAATAAAAAATTGTGTAGCCACATTAGGTACAGCACTAACATCTGATCATGTGAATCTTTTAAAGGGTTGTGCCTCAAAGATATTTTTGGTTTTTGACTCTGATGATGCTGGTGTTAAAGCTGCACGCAGAAGCGTTGATCTCTTTATTAGAGAGGGGGTTGAACTTCGCATAATTGTACTTCCAAAAGGGCATGATCCAGACTCTTTTGTTAGAGAGTATGGGGCTAAAGAGTTTGAAGCTATTGCCATGAATGCAATCTCAGCCATTGAGTTTTTAAGCAGTATGGCTATAAAAAAGTATGGAAGCTCAATTGAGGGCAAAGTTGCAACGCTTGAGGAGATCAAAATCTATCTTGCAGCAATACAAGATGGTACAACTCGATCTCTGTATATAAGAGAGATAGCACAGCGTCTTGGAATTGATGAGGTTGCAGTGCTTGATAAGGTTAGAGAGGTTCTTTTAAATCCTGAACCATTTGATGCAACTTTTGATGAAAAAGATTTAGAGTCAAGTCAGTTAGATGAGCAAGATAATGTTTTTAGTAGTATCGGCAGCAACAGCGATATAGAGCCATTTATGCCAAGAGAGGAGCAGATAATCTCAATGATGCTCCAGTTTCCTGAAGTAATTGATGATATTGTAAAGCATGAGGTTGTTGAATGCTTTTATTCTCAAAGGCTCAAAGAGATAGGTCAGCTTACAATTGATGTTGCAACTTCGCTTTATGGTCATTCATCTTATATTCAAAAGACAGGCTCTTATGATAATGAATATGTAGCTTATGCCAACATAACAGCAAGTTACGACAAGCCAGCAGGATACTATGTTGGTGGGACAAACATTTATCAAAAACCTTATGATAACAATTCAAGTTTAGTTGCTGATGTTATGACATCAGCCAAGAGCGATGCAGATAGAGAACTTATAGCCTCTCTTGCAATGATGGAGGTGGCAGATTTAGATGATATAATGGCAAAATCCAATTTTCTTATTAAACGGATAATTAACATAAGAAAAAGAAATGATAGTCGGCTTATAAATGAGATTCGCAGAGTTGAGCAGTTACACAAAAATTCAAAAAATGTGCAGGTAAAACAGGGTATAAAGTCAGATATAAATATAGAGTCAAAAGATTTTTTAGAATCAGGGCAGTTATTAACAGTAGAAGAGGATAGTGGTACAGATCCCACTTTGGAGCTACTTCGGCAGCGTCAAATTGAGATCAGAAAATTACGGGGTTATGAATAATAAAGAGCCTTTGGGGGGCATTTTATGGCAACAGACTCGGTTGAATCTAAAGATATTGAGAGTTTAAGAAAAAAGATGGAGAGTTTACTTGAAAAGGGGAAAAGGGAGGGGTCTCTTACCTATGCTGAGATTAACGAGGCTATTCCTGATAATGTAAAATCTTCAGATCAGATTGATAATATCTTGATGCGTTTTAGCGATGTTGGCATTACACTTGTTTGTGATGAGCGAAGTAGGCAAAAAGAGCAAAAAAACAGAGGGGTCGGGGGTAAAGAGCTTTATAATAAATTGACTAATCTATATAAAATAGATGAAAGAGATGGGGGCACACATAATATCTCTGATAATAGCTTATCGCAAAATAATGAAAGCGAACGCTGGAGCGATAAAGAGGAGAAGGTACGCAAAATTAAACGAACTAACCAGTTTAGTGCAAAAACAGCAGATGATATGGAGTTTGGAACAGTAACAGACCCTGTTAAGATGTATCTTCGAGAGATGGGAATGGTTACTCTTCTAAGCCGCGAAGGCGAGATTGAGATTGCCAAAAAGATCGAAGTTGGGGAGCATGAGATACTAAAATCTATGTTGGCAACCCCACTTGCTGTTAATGCTATCTTATTTCGCGGAGACAAAATCGAATCCAAAAAGATGCCACTTAAGCAATTTTTAAGAGACGTAGATGATGGGGACGCTGCTGCTGATGAGTCAGAAAAACGAGAAAAGGTGCTAAAGACACTCTCAGATATACGTGCAGTTCATATACAAAATCAAAATAAGAGAGAAGAGATTTGCGCAGCTAACGATGATGCTGATCCTGCTCATATTCGCAAATTAAAAAACGATATACGAAGCAATAATGAAGAGATATACGAACTTTTAAGGGTGTGGCGTATTGAGAACAGCATCATAGATGAGATCGAAAAAGAGATTAGAAATAATATCAAATGGTTTGATGTTATGGAGAATCTGCTAAAAAGGTGTGCTGCAACATTTAAGGCAAAAAAAGATGATCTCTGTCTTGAGCTTGGCAATCTTGATAATTTTATCAAATGGACAACTACCCATTCAGATATAACCAAAGAGCGTGCGGCTCTTCTTTATAGCGATCTTAACAACATTACAGAGCAGATCGAAAAGAAAAAAGAGACGCTCAAGGGAGATGTGGCTTCTCTTAAAAAAATCGTAAAAGGTATTGATCGCGGCAGAATGCAGGCAAAAGATGCCAAAAGTGAGCTTGTTCGTGCAAATCTTCGTTTGGTTGTAAGTATTGCTAAAAAATATACAAACAGAGGCTTGCAGTTTCTTGATCTGATTCAAGAGGGCAATATCGGGCTGATGAAGGCTGTTGATAAGTTTGAATACAGAAGAGGTTATAAATTTAGCACCTATGCTACTTGGTGGATACGTCAAGCAATAACAAGAGCTATTGCGGATCAGGCAAGAACTATAAGAATCCCAGTTCACATGATCGAGACAATAAATAAGCTGATTAGAACATCGCGATATTTAGTGCAAGAGATGGGAAAAGAGCCATCACCTGAAGAGATTGCAGAGAAGATGGAAATATCTCTTGATAAGGTGCGAAGAGTTCTAAAAATTGCAAGAGAGCCAATCTCGCTTGAGACCCCAATTGGTGAGGAAGAAGATAGCCATCTTGGCGACTTTATTGAAGATAAGAAGTTCTCATTGCCATCTGATGCTGCAATTAGCCTAAACCTTGCAGAGCAGACAAGAAAGGTTCTTGCAACACTAACCCCAAGAGAGGAGAAGGTTTTGCGTATGCGGTTTGGCATAGGTGAAAAGGCTGATCACACTCTTGAAGAGGTGGGCAAAGATTTTACTGTAACGCGTGAGAGAATACGCCAAATTGAGGCAAAAGCATTAAGAAAGCTACGACATCCAACCAGAAGTAAGAAATTAAAGAGCTTTATTGATATTTAATTTTGAAAAACACTTTAAAACAACTTGTAGGGGTGCAGCGTGCTGCACCCTTTTTTACTTTTTTGATATGTCCCAATAACTTACCCCGTAAACCTAAACAAACAGAGATAAAATATCTCTTCTTGCATCAGCATGTTGAATAGTTACATAGACAATATCACCGGGCTTTAGATTTAACCCACCAGCAGGCACTCGCCACTCCAACATATACTCTTTCAGAAGAACCGTATAAAAATCTCTTCGACAATCAAGAACAATAGCCTCCTCTTTAGCACCTTTCATACGCTCAAGATAGCGAAATAGCCAATATTTACGCCTTAGAGCCTGAATTTTTCCTGTGTTGTTTACTGGTATCTCAATTGCGTTTAAAATCTGATCAAGCTCGTTTTTAGAGTAGGGTTTTTCATATCCAAGAACGCCTCGTATTTGGCGTTGTGTTAAAAGATCGTAGTATCTTCTGATTGGGGAGGTTGCGGTAAGGTAGGCTCGAACTCCAAGCCCTGAGTGGTGCTCTGCTTTTGTACCTATAATGGCTCGATTGAGCTGTTTTCTTTGCATACAGTTTAAAAAGATTGAAGGCTCAATCCCTTGAAATAGCCTCTGTTTTGGCTCTGGTTGGGACCTAAATATGGCTGGCATCTGATGTTTTACTAAAAATTCAGCCATCAAGCTATTTGCAAGTATCATAAACTCTGAGATTAACATTCTTGATGGATTCTCTCTATCGATCCTTGAGATACCTATCTCACCATTTTCCTCAATCCAGATATTGACCTCTGGCAAGGTAATCTGAACAGCACCAGCCTTTAGCCTCTTATCTCGCAATACAGTAGCAAGTCTATACAAAGTGGTGATAGGGTCATCTTCACCATTCATAAGATTTGCCTCTGTGTAGCTCATCTGATGGTGAACCTCTATAATGCTTGATACAATCTCGTAATCAATTATGTCAAAAAATCGGTTTAGGCGGACAAGTGTGCTAATCCCTGGTCGTGGCTCTTTCTCTTTTAGGCTACAAAGTCCCTCAGATAGATTTGGCGGTAGCATTGGGATTTTATCATCAGGCATGTAGATTGAGCTTCCCCTTATGCGTGCGTGTCTATCAATTGGGTCTCCATCTTTGATATAAAATCCAACATCAATAATATGTATTCCAAGAATATAGCCATCATCTAATTTTTGAAGGCTTATGGCATCATCATAATCAAGAGTTGACTGCCCATCTATTGTTATTAGAGGAATATCTCTTAAATCTCTTCGCGTTGGATCAGTTAAAAAATCATCATGTTTTAAGATAAGCTCTAAAGATTGCTTATGGACAGCATCTGGGAATGGGACTGGAATATCAAGCCGTATTAGATCAATATTTTCATCTTGACTCCAAATTCCAGCTTTCACAAGGCTGTTAAAGATATGTTGCATGGATTCAGTGCCATTTTTTGCCATTATAGATTTGGCATCTGATGCCACTTTGCTCTCTTTGTCAAATATGTAGTAGTCTTGCAGAATATATTGTATTTGAGGATCAGGAACAGGTGCGATAACCCCTTTTTCAATCTCTTTTAGCCATACTGCCCCAAGCTCAATCAGACGCTCTTTTTTTTGAGCCTCCTCTATCTGCTTTAGCCTCATCTCAATCTGATTTGAGGAGTTTGGCATAAAGCTATCTTGGCTAAATTTAAAGTAGAGCTTGTCGTTAAAAAAAGCCCTTATTACTGCTGCTTCATGGTCAGAAGTTATCGGGGGATCAAAGCAAAACGAGGTCATTGTATCAAGATCAATTGGCTGATCTTCTTCATGGAGAAGTTCCCATAACTCTTTGATATTTATAGTTTTTGATAACTCTGATCTTAATGTAGAACGCAATTTTAGACCCCTTACAAGAGAGTCCTTACTTGCAGTAACATCAAGTAGCTCCAAAGAGAGGTGGGCAACTCTTCCAATTGAGAGGTTGACCTCTTTATTGTGCTCTGTAAGAAGCCTTAAACGCTGATTTTTTATCAGCAAAATAACAGCACATATCACTTTTTGCTGATCAATATACTCTACAATATTTCCTATATTCATAATAACATACAATACCAGTATGTATATTTAAAGTCAATCAGCTTGCCAGCAATTCTAAGTTTTAGATTTAAGTATTTATTTGCTGTTCATCTCTATAATCAATTATAGAGATAATGCTATCTGAAAGGTTTTTATGAGTTAAATCTAAGGGGAGATAGATAAAACTTGCAATTTTGCCCTTTTCTAAAGTGCCTGCAATTTTGCTAAAGCATAACGCATCAGCACTGTTTGTTGTTGCCATTGCAAGTATCTCAGATGGGTTGATGGCTGGAAAATTTTTAGCCACATAGAGCATCTCATCAAACATATTTAATGTCTCTGTGCTGGCAAGGCTGTCAGTGCCAAGTGCTGGTTTAAGACCATATTTTAAAAAAAGGGGGATATCTGGCAACTTTTTATGCAGATTAAAGTTGCTTCTTGGGCAAAATATTGGCTTTGCTTGCCTATTTGCAATTATCTCAATATCAGCAGTATCAACATTAAGAAGATGGATTAGAAGAGTTAGATTATCAATTAAGCCAATGTCGTCTAAATGTTGAACAGGCGATCTTGATTTTCCCCACAAAGATGTATCAATACCCCGCTCTTTTAAAAAATCTGCCCATGACCCTTTTTTTGTTGTTATAAACTCGGTCTCGTCAGTTGATTCAGCAACATGAATTGAAAATGGAAGGTTGGCTATTTTTGCCTCTTTTTTCAAGACATTAAGAATCGCTGGCGATGTTGTATGTGGTGCGTGTCCTGCTATTGACTCTTTTTTATGAATTTTGTTTGATGATAGTTGAGCCAAATCGTTTTGAATTAGATTTGAGCCAAGATACTCTTTAAACCAAATACCTCCAATATCTGAATCTGCAAAAATATCTTTAGTGATTCCAAGTGTTGAAATCTCACAGGCAAAATAGGTTCCGCTTAAAATAGCAGCATCAATAGCCTCTTTAGCCTTTTGACAAAGAAGCCCAACTGTGCACTCCTCTCTGCTCTTTATAAGCTCCCTAACCCAGTTGTTAAACCCTTTATCAAACGAGATTTTACCTTGTAGGGCAGATAGCTCAAAATGGGTATGTGCGTTTAAAAGTGCAGGCATTATAACACCAGAGCCATGATCAATCACATTTGACTTTAAATGGCTTGATGCTGCTGCTATTGAGCCAACATCAATAATTGTATTATTGACAACAGCGATATATCCATTTTCAATTATATGCCAAGGGGAGACTAAAATATGCTTTGCCCTGTGTATTTGCACTTTTATATCCTATTAATTATTGCAAAAAAATTAAATTGCTTTTAGCCATTTTCTTTTATATCTTTACTTCAAAACTATTCAATTACTATTAAATCGGAGATAGAACAAGTGAAAATCCTATTTGAAAAGATGGAAGGTCTTGGCAATGACTTTATTATTCTTGATGACAGAAGTGGCAACATTGGAACTCTTAAAGGAGGTTATCCAGAATTAGCAAAACTTCTATGCTCTCGCCATTTTGGAGTTGGTGCAGATGGCATTATCCTTATTTTAAACTCCTCTAAAGAGGATATTGGGTTTAGAATTTTCAACTGTGATGGTTCAGAAGCTCAGATGTGCGGAAATGGTATGAGGTGTTTTGCAAAATATATTTTTGAGAACAAAATAATCAACAAAAAAAAGATCACAGTCGAGACTGCTGCTGGCAGGGTAATTCCAGAAGTTATAACAGATGAGGCTGGCAAGGTAAAATCTGTATGCGTTGATATGGGAGAGCCTGTGCTCAATCCCGATAAAATCCCATTTACTATGGCTGAGGCTATTGATGCTGTAAATCTCCCTCTTGATGTTAATGGGAAGATTTTTAACATTACTGCTGTATCAATGGGCAATCCACATGCAGTTATATTTGTTGATGATGTAAATAGCACACCAGTTGAGCTTTATGGCAGAGAGATTGAGAAACACCCAAATTTTCCTGAAAAGACCAATGTTGAGTTTATAGAGATAATTGATAGACTCCAGATGAATATGCGAGTGTGGGAAAGAGGGGCTGGTGAGACCTTGGCATGTGGCACAGGAGCTTGTGCTGCAATGGTTGCTGCCTCACTTAATGGTAAATGTGCTAAAAAGGTAAAGATTCATCTAAAGGGTGGAACTCTTGATATTGAATGGCGAGAATCTGATAACCATCTGTATAAAACTGGACCTGCTAACTCTGTGTTTAAGGGTGTAATTGAGATTTAGGAGAGTGATCACGTTGATGATGCATACTGAAAAAAAAATTGATGAAATTCGTGTAGATGTCATCAACTCCATTCTGTCCGCCACGTTGTTTTTGGTCCCACTGGGAATTACTGGCATGATTGTCAGGGCATCAAATACCGGATGGTTGCCGACCTATTTCCTTAACGCATTACTTGCGTTGATCATTTTCGTCCTGGCGCTGTTCCGTAACAGGCTAAATTTCCAAACCAAATCGATTGGGCTCATCGTTTGTTTAATGATGTTGGGGTCAATCGCTTATTTTCAGAATGGTCTATTGGCGAGTTCGCCAATCTTTTTTTTGACATCCATAGGTTTAGCGACTGTTTTTTTCGGCAAATGCGGAGTGGTTGCAGTTGTTTGCAGTTCTCTCATCATGACAGCCGTGGCAGGTTTTTTTATCGTTTCGTCCGGTAGTACGCCGTCTTACGACGTTGCAGACTACCTCACCTCGCCCGCTGCATGGATTAGCACAGGCATCAATTTGTTGATCCTCGGGACAGTTTTCATTTACGCACTGGCCAAATACAACGCATCTCTAACTAAGTCATTGGCAGACACCATTGCTTCTGAGATGTTTGCCAATCAGACACAAAAGGTCGCATTGGTAGCAATGGCAGACCTTGCCGAGTACCGCGATCAAGATACCGGCGAGCATGTATTGCGTGTCGCCCGCATGACACATGAAATTGCTCGCACCCTTATCGGCAGAGGTGTCAAGCCCGATAATTACGGAGAAGACTTCCTAAAGCACATCGGCGTTGCCAGCATTCTTCATGATGTCGGCAAGGTTGGTATTCCTGATGGGATACTTCTTAAACCAGGCAAGCTGACCCCAGAAGAGCGAAGTATAATAGAGCTTCATCCCACGTATGGTGGATCAATTCTGCAAAAAGCCACGAGAATGCTATCAGACAGTCCACAATTCAAGCTGGCTGCCGAAATTGCTAACTTTCACCATGAACATTGGGATGGAGCAGGCTATCCCGAAGGGCTGCGTGGCACCGATATTCCTTTATCTGCCCGTATTGTTACGATAGCAGATGTCTATGACGCACTCACATCAAAGCGTCCTTACAAAGAGCCTTGGACCACGGAAAAAGCACTCGCCTATATCCGTGATCGCAGCGGAAGCCAGTTTGATCCGGCAGTAGTTGAGGCTTTCTTCGAGGTGCAGACCATGCGTAGCCACGCCCCCACAGTGAAGTGGAGCGACCAGATTGCCATCGGTCATCCCGCCCTTGACCAGGACCATCGTATCTTGCTGGAGTTGGTGAATCAGATTGCAAATCCTGAAAACACCAAAGACAGAGCAGCCATCAAGTTTGTCATAGATGAAGTGGTGAATTACACCTACTTTCATTTCAACCGGGAAGAACAGTTCATGGCAGCCGCAGGGTATCCCGATCTTGATCGACACAGCAAGATTCATGCAAGTATGGTTGCCGAAGTCAAACTTCTGCAACAGCGGTTTGATGAGCAGGGCGAAAACATCGGCAGCGAGTTGTCGCAATTCCTAAACGAGTGGCTGATCAATCACATTATGAAAATTGACAAGCAATATGGTCCGTATGTTGTAAATATTTCTAATGAAGCTTTGTCTAAGCCACCCAACCATGCCTGATTGGTTGGCTTAGACAACCCTCAAACAACCACCAGGCTTTTTCTCTTAGCTGTCAGATAGTGCAGTGCCATTTTTAAAAAAGCTTACCACCCTTTTGAGCTTATTATATTTTTTATCTTCTCTTCAGTCTTTTTCTCAACAAGTATCATCTTGCGAGCCTTTGCCTTATGGATTTTTTCACTTAAGCTATTTAAATCTGCTGGCTTTTCAAGCAGATCCATTGCCCCAAGTTTCATCGCCTCAATACCCTTTTCAACAGTGGCATGACCTGTTAGCATGATAATTTGAACATCAGGATTTATCTCTTTTAGTGCTTTGAGCGTCTGAAGCCCGTCCATTTCAGGCATCATAAGATCAACTAAAATAGCATCATAAGACTCCTCTTTAACCTTTTTAAGAGCCTCTTTTGGAGATGCGACTGTTGTAACATCTATGCCTCTATTCTGCATACGCTCAGACATTATCTCAAGAAACTCTGTCTCATCATCAATTAGAAGTATTTTTTCAGACATTTTAAACTCTCCTTATCGTTAATTTGTGATTATTTATTTTTTCTATTTAGTCAATGGGCTGACAGTTATGACGATCCTACTCTCTTTGCTATCATCAACATCTGCATTAAGTGAATCTGCAAGTTTAATAATCTCCATCTGCGGAAAATCATCTCGTTGGCAGGAAGAGTTACAAGATATAAGTTTGCCAATAGTGATATTAACATCTTTATCTGATTTTGAGACAGAGACTTCAATTTTTCTATCGCTATTTACCCTTTTACAAGCTGATTGGATAACAAGCCACAATAGGTTCATAAGCAAAAAGGGGTTTGTAAAGGTTGAGATTGGTGAATCAGACAAAACAGGCTCAAGAGTTATATTATAAGATGCAACAGGGCGTCTTCCAAGATCAAGCGTTAACTCTACAACCTCACAAATATTTACCATCTTTACTGGATCATCAACAGAATGGGCAAATCTGCTCATCTTTTTTACAATGTTATCAGCCCTTTTTACCTGCTCCATCACCTTACGAGAAAGCCTTATAATACGCTCTGGGTCTAATGTTTGTCCATTTTTTATAACCATAAGACCTAAATCTTCCATCAACCCCGCATTCTCATTGGTAATTGCTAAAGCGTTCTTAATTTCATGGGCAATAGAGGCGGACATTGAACCAAAATATTGCAACCCTGCATAGTGGTAGTGTAGCTCTGCTTGGTGTGGTAAACCTGAACTGCTTTTGCTCTCAATCTGTCCGTTCATTCGTAATATTTCCTTTGACAATTTGTTGTTAAATTTTATTCTAACACCTTTTTCATAATTTTAATAAGATCATCAATATTAACAGGCTTTATAAGGTAATAGACAGAATCAGCAACCCCTTTTTGATAGTCATCTTCAGAGCCATGACCAGTTAGATAGATAAACTTCATATCAGGGTATTTTTTCTCAATCTCTTTTTTTAACTCAATGCCTCCAATTTTTGGCATCTTCACATCAAGAACAGCCAACTCAAACTTCTCTTTATCAAGATACTTTAAAGCCTCAGAACCACTTGATGCCCATGTTGCCTCAATTCCTCTGAAGGAAAGCCTTTCTGCTAAAGTTGAAACATAATCTGCCTCATCATCGACTAAGAGTATTTTCAAACCTTCTCCTCCTTTTTCTCTGTATTGTGTTTGTAGGGCAGTGTTACCATAAAACGAGTGCCTTTTCCAACTTCACTTTCAACTTTTATGTATCCTCCAGCCTCGCTTACAAGTCCATAAGTTATAGAAAGCCCAAGACCTGTACCTCCTTGTGAAGATTTTGTTGTGTAAAAAGGTTCAAAAATCAGCTCTAAATCAGACGGCTTGATTCCGCACCCAGTATCGCTTACTGTTATTGTGCAAAAATTGCTGTTCTTCTCTTTTGCCTCTATTGTAAGCGTGCCATCAGAGCCAATTGCTGCAAATGCGTTATTGACAAGGTTTAAAAATATCTGCTGCATCTTTCCCCGATCACATATCATATCAGGCAGATTATCAGGAATACTAACTATAATCTTGATACTTCTATACTCAGCCTCTTTGTCAAGAAATCCCAAAACATCGTCAATTAAATTCTTGATATTTACAGACTGTATTGAGACCTCAAGATGCCGAGCAAAGTTTAAAAGCCTGTGGGTGATATTTCCGCACCGTTGAACTGAGGCTATTACAGAATCAACAAGACTAATAAGCTTTTCATCTTTTTGGTATTTATTTTGATATGTAAACATATCTTTTATAAGACCCGCCTTTTCGTTGATTACAGCAAGTGGATTATTGATCTCATGTGCAACTCCAGCAGCAAGCCGTCCAATGGTTGCCATTTTGTTGTCATAACCTATTCTGTGCATTGCCATTGCCCTCTTTTTATCTGCAATATACATATTATTCACAAGATAGGTTGTTAAGGCAAGTATAACGCCAAGAATAACAGTTATGCTTCCTGCAAGAAATAGGATTAAAATTGAGCGAGTGCTATACCACGCACCCATAAGCTCCACTTTGTCTTTAACTATCATTAGTATAAAGTTGGTATCTGGAATATAGGCATATCCTATAATATTGCTACGCCTTTCAACATCTATATACTCCATAACCTCTGTATGTTCAGAATATTCAGGAACAGGAAGCTCTATCTCTGATAAAATATCTCCGTGAAATCTTGTTGGAGTCTGCACAACACCATCATGGTTAATTACAAAAATATCACCATTACGAGTTAAATCAATACCAGATAAAAGCGTATTAAAATCTTCAGAGTCAATTGTTGCACGTAGCATATAAAATTTATCTCTATATGTAGGACATGCCCCTTTAACTGCAATTACAAAGTGGGGTTTATTTCTAAATCCTAAAAAGACATCACTTATATAAATACCCTGTTTTGTAGCTTTTTGAAACCAAGCCTGATCACTGTAATCTTTGCCTTCAAGTTTATAATCTCCTGCATAAGCAATCTGAATCCCATTTGAGTTTATAATACCAATATCCACAAAACCTGCAAAACCGCTCTTAAGATGAGCTAAAATATCTACCAAACGCTCAGAGTTATTTATCTCCTCAAATGTGTTATCATTAATAAGAAAATCGAGAACTGATTTGTGTTTTGCCAAAAAAAAGTCAATTGATCGTTTGGTGTTAGATGCAGATCGCTCAACCCTTAACATGATTTCAGACTCTATAGCTTTTTGGGTAACATTGTAGTCTATTGCTGTGATAGACACCAATGGTATCAGAGCAACCGCAGCAGTTATTATAACGGTCATCTTCCAGATTTTACGAAAATTAAATGTGTGTTTATAAACAGTATTATCTGGTGAAGGGTGTTCTAAAAATGCTGGTTTAAAAAAATATTGGACTATGGACATGCTACCCTCTTAAATTTTTGCTATTTTTGGAGATTCTTTTTAATCTTCTCGTTTGCCTGTTTAAGAGTTTGGCTCAAAAGATCAATATCCACTGGTTTATGAAGATAGGCAAATGCTCCAAGCTCCATACAGATTTTTCTGTCAGCTTCAGAGCCATGACCAGTAAGTATGATCACCTCAATCTCTGGCTTTGTTGATTTTACCTTTCTTAAAACCTCAATTCCATCAATTCCCGGCATCTTAAGATCAAGAATCATAACCTCTGGCTCATCTTCATCAACAATGCTTAACGCTGATTCGCCATCATAGGCAACAGCAGAGGTCATATCTCTTAGCATAAGCCTTTCAGATAGGGTCTGGACAAACTCTCGCTCATCATCAACAAGCAGAACCTTAGATGGGGTCTGAAAATCATACTTTCTATAAATATCAGCCTGATAAAAGCTCTTGCCTATCTCTGTACCAACAGATATTACTCCAGAGACCTTCTGAGCAATAGCTTTTATATCCTCTTCAAGTTTTTTTAGCATAAGGACATTATTGTTAATGGTAAGTTTAACAGCACCATTTTTAGAGCTAACGCCAATATTGTGCCCCTCATCTGCTAAAGCTGTCTCAACTCTTGCTGAAAGAAGAAAATCATCTACTGCACCCTTTGATCTTTGGTTGTATTCAACAGCTCCGCTCTTTGATTTTTCAACAATAAGAGCCACAGCATCTTTAACAGTGCTCTTATCTACTGGAATTACCATATCGTAAAGAGATATGTTCCATGGGTCATCTGATGAAAATATATTTTTAACCCATAAAGCACTATTTTTTTCATGATCTTTGATTAGCTTAATTGCAGCCTTTTCAGATTGCCCTTGAGCCTCTGCTATTTTGACTCTATGCTTTAGGTCAGCTATCAGGCAGGTTCTTAGAACATGATTTATCTCAACTGGAATCAGATGGACTGGAAATCCACAATAGATCACGCCCTCATCTGCACCATTTTCAAGCATAGTTGCAAGTGCAAGTCTAAGATAGGCTATTGATCTCTCCTTTTCATGGGTAAATTTATTAAAAATAGAGGTCTTTTCCAAAAATGCCTCTGAGATTTTTGTCTCTGCTATCTTTGATAGAGAGCTTGCCTTTTTAACAATCTCCTCTTGAGAAGCCATTTTATAACCAGTCGCCTTGACCAAATCTTTGACAATAGCATCTTCATTGCAGAAGTTTCCGCTAAATATTGTAATCACTGACATAGTATTTATTTTCCTTTATTAGTCATATTGTTTTTGTTTTGGCTAAAATCTTATACTAACGAGCAGGCATTGGATAGAGGACATGACAGCTCTTGCCCCTCGCTATGTGTAACAGGGTGAATACTGCACACAGCCTTTGCCATAGTTGGATAGAGATGATCTGCACCAATTTTAGCGATAAGATGAGTTCTCTCAAACACCTTAAAAACAGACTCATTTACTCCACTAAATGATATATCTCTGCCAGAGCTTCTTATGTTGTCAATCAAGAGTGAGATCACCTCTTCGCCAGAGGCATCAATATCGTTTATACCATTAGATACTATGATTATATGTTTTAGAGTTGGTTTGTTAACCATGCGATCATTTATCTGATCTTCTAAATAGCTTGCATTTGCAAAAAAGAGGGGTCCATCAAATCTTACCAAATCCATATATTCACACTCTTTTAATCCATGGGTAACTGCACATCTAAAGACATCTTCATCTCCATGCCGTGATAGAGATGGCACAGTAGGACGCATACTTTTATAAAGAAAAACTCCAAGCGATAAAACTACACCCACCATGATCCCCTTGTCAAGATGTGGGGCAAATACAAGAGTTGCAATAAATGTGATTATAGATATTGCCCCATCATACCACTGTGCCCTCCAAGCATGGATAAAACCAGATACATTTATAAGACCTATTACAGCCATCATAATTACAGATGCAAGCACTGATTGGGGTAGATGGTAAAGAAGCGGGGTAAAAAATAGCAAAGTGATTACCACAACAAGACTTGTAAAGACGCTCGAAAGTCCAGAGATAGCCCCAGCTTGCAGATTTACAGCAGAGCGAGAAAAAGAGCCAGATATTGGGTAACTTTTGCCAATTGCACCAATAATATTTGCAATACCTTGACCAATAAGCTCCTGATTTGGATCAAGTCTTTGACCCGTTTTTGCTGCCATTGCCTTTGCAATTGAGATAGCCTCCATAAATCCAAGCAAAGCTATAATTGCTGCAAATGGGAATAACTTTAAGACAACCTTTATATCAATGTGAGGGATTCCAAGTGCTGGAACACCTTTTGGCACAACTCCAACTACAGCCCCTCCGCCTGTCATTATAACCTGTGCCACGTCAATTGGGCGATTTCCAACCTTTATACGCCAAGTCCTGCCATCACTTTCAGCTACTAAAGCTCCATCAACTATATTTTCATCTGGTTTTACACCCTCAGATTCAATTTTATTAAGATAGAACCTCATTGAGCCATCTTCTGCTTTAATGCCAGTAAATAGCATATTTCTTAACTTTTTACGATACGCCCCCAACTCATGCTTTATTCTATCCATCTTAACGCTAATAACATGAATATCGTGCTCTGCATCAAGAGTGCCGATTGGATCGTTAATCTGTTTTGCCTGATCAAGAGCAATACCAACTTTAGTTCTCTCTTCAGCAAGCGGTATAAGATCAGATGTAAGTTTATTAAAAGTCTCTATATCTGCACGTACCTCAAGAGATTGAATCGCCTCAATTGGAGATGGGCTGTTGTGCTCAAAACCAGTGGACCATGCAATAAGTATTGTTATTGAAACAGCCACCAAAACATTTGGCACTTTTGGGTAGAACTTTTTTAGAAAATACATAATAGCAAACGATAAAACACCCATAAAAAGCGTGGGAAAATGGGTGTAGTGTGCTGCTGCTTTGCATACATTTATGATTGTCTCATAATGGTGCTTTGCACTATCAACTGAAACTCCAAACATCTTTGATAGTTGAGAAGATGCAATAATTATTGCTGCTGCATTGGTAAATCCATTAACAACTGGGTGAGATAAAAAATTTACCACAATACCAAGCCGTAAAATTCCAAGTGATAGCTGAAATAGTCCAACCATCAAGGCGAGCAAAATTGCATAAGCGATGTACCCTTCGCTGCCAGCAGTGGCAAGAGGCTCTAACGATGCTGCTGTCATCAAAGAGACAACAGCCACAGGACCAGTTGCAAGCTGTCTGCTTGACCCAAAAAGCGAAGCAAGCATTGGGGGCAAAAATGCTGCATAAAGCCCATAATATGAGGGCATTCCAGCAAGCTGTGCATAAGCCATTGATTGAGGAATCAAAACCAATGCAACAGTAACACCAGCAATAAAATCAGCTTTAAAGCCCTCAAGGTTGTAATCCTTGAACCACGATAGAAAGGGGAATAGTTTTGTAAGAATCTGCATTTAAACACCTGTCTTTTAATAATGTTATTGTTGTTAATCTACTCTTTATACTTTAAAATTTTGTTGCAACATTTTATTAGTTCACCAAAAAGCACCCCTGAATCATAGAGGTTGTAAATTTTAAATCTAACAACACCTTCAACCATTGAAAATATAACCAATGCTGTCTTTCTTGAATCAACATCAGCAATCGTGCCGTCCTCTTTTCCAATAACAACAGCACGCTCAAATATATCAACAAGGCTGTTATAGGTCTTTTCAAGATGATCTCTACAAACCTCATTTACCAGTGCCAAACGGTATGGATAATGGCTATGAAGAAGCAAGAACCACTGCTGCATTGAGCCTGCAAGGTATAGATAGTAGGCAATTATCTCCTCCATCATCTGAAGACCGCTCTCAAACTCTATGCTTTTAAGATACTCTTCAAAGTGGCTCATTATTCCATCTTTAACATTTTCAAGAGCAGCAAGAAAAAGCTCCTCTTTATTTTTAAAATGGTAAAATATATTTGCTGTTGAGACCTTTGTGGCTTTAGCCACCTCAGTTATTGATGTGTTGTTAAAACCTTGCTCTGCAAAGAGAATAATGGCAGCGTTTAGGATTTCATCTTTTTTTGACACTGTATCTATTTATCCTTAATGTTAAATTTCGTTTAAACTCTTTGAATTTAGGAGCTGTTATATACTGACTAATCAGTCAGTATTGAAATGTCAAATAGCACCTAAGGGAGGGGTAAGTCAATGATTTTTTTTTAATATTATAATGTTCAATAATACCTATGATTGAACACTGAAATATTCATTATTGTTGATTTCTTTCTACTGCTATTTGAACCCCGCTTGCCCTAAAGCACTCTTCAAATCATTCATTGTGTATGGTTTGTGCAAAAAAGCCTGTGGTTTCTCGGAATCAATGCGGGACATTGCAAATGCCTCATCATATCCGCTTGCAAGAATTACAGGAATATCGGGTTTCATCTTTCTGATTTCTGCTAAAGTTCCCCAGCCATCAAGTTCTGGCATGGACAGGTCAGTAATAAGACAACTAACGGACTCTTTATGCTGCCTGAAAAGTTCTACAGCTTCAACTCCGTTTACAGCCGATATAACTTCAAAACCCATTTTTTTCAGCATGATTGTTGTCATTTTAAGCACTGCTGCATTATCGTCCACCAGCAATACCGTTGAGAATTCTTTTGGTTGCAAAGATTGAGACAACCTTTTTGTCTGATAAACTGGAGCTTCCACAGACAAAGGAAGAAAAACCATAAAAGAACTTCCATGCCCTACTTTACTGGTCACACCAATCATACCACCCCATGATTTAACTATTCCCAATACAACAGCCAGCCCCAAACCTCGTCCTGTAAATTTAGTAGTAAAAAATGGGTCAAACAGTTTGTGAATATCTTCTGAAGAGATGCCGCAGCCAGTATCAGTAATTTGAAGACAGGCATATTTATTTGACGAGGGTTTAGAACCAGCAGGAAAAATATATAATTTTGAAATATCAGATGCTGATATAGTTCTTGTAGTCAGACTAAGACTAATTCTCCCTTTGTTCTCACCAATACTTTCACAGGCATTTGTAATAAGATGCTTAAGAACCTGCAGAATCTGATTTGCGTTAGCACTGACGCTGAGTTCTTTATCAATCAGGTTTGTCTCTATGGTAATATTGTTTTGAACTGATGATTTAAGTTCAGGCAGATATTTCCGACAAAATTCGCAAATATCAATCGGTTCAAGTTTAATAAAACTCTGTCCAAGATATGTGAGCATCGCCCCGCTGACATCAGAACATCTACGGGCGGCTTTCATTGCTTCTGTCAAATTATCACGTATTAACGAATCATCAGGCAATTCTTCCAAAGCTAACTCTAAATTACCGCTAACAGTATAAAGATAGTTATTG
>JADFZO010000053.1 GCA_015232465.1 Desulfamplus sp. | reverse complement strand
CTTTCAGTTCTGCTACACAGAGATGAACGCTCAATAGCAGCTATATGTAATGAGGCAGCAACTCTTTTTGTAATCCATGGAAATGATCTTTTGAATCTGATGGAAAAAGATCACACCATGGGATATCTTATTATGAAACATACAGCAACGGTTCTCCGCAAAAGGTGGGTAAAAAGAACAGAGCAGTTTTTAAGGGCACTCAAAAGCCACCCAGATATTAAAGCCCTTGATGTCCTCTGATAGTGAACTTATTTTAAAATCAAAAAAGCTAATAAAAAAATGGGAATTATATAAAAATTCCCATTTTTTTATTTAAGATGATGTAGATTTTTAACTTCAATCTTCTTTGGTTGCCATTACATTTGAACTAAAATCTACTGGGCAGTAATAATCTTTACCAGTCTCGCCATCTTCAGTTACTACATGATCAATAAGCTCTAAATCTATAAGATCGTGAGAGTGTGTCGTAATTGGAAAATGGAGATTTGCAGTGTTTGTATTGCCCTCTTCTGAATAGATATATTGATCTATAGCTCTGTTGTGTGAGTAGTGCAATGTGTTTGCAAACAGATGAACGCTAATATTGTTTAGATGGCATAAACTAACTGTACCTGATGTGCCTGAAGGTGCTACAATTTTATGATCTGAGGTGATGGTCAATGCCCCAAGAAACATCTTGTTTGCCTCATTAACATAGTGGCTAAGATCGTGTGCTGGTGTTACATGATGATCAATATCATGCTCTCTAAGAGCTTGAATTAATTGGCGAGTTCTCTCTTTATTTTGCTCAAGAACTATAACTCTAAAGAGCGGTTTTGTTACTTTTTTGGCTTCTATCAAAATGTTTGTAATAACCCAGCTTGCAGAGTGGGCAATTATCACATCTCCATTTTTAATATAGTTCAGACCATGTTGAGTAACTTTATCTGCCTTATTTTTGAAAAGTTCAATCTGTTCTCTAAGGCTTTTTTCAGCACTATTGCGTATCTCTTCAATAGATGGAGAGGTTCGCATAATCTGCCTCATATCTTTTTCAAAACGCTCAATTAGATGAATTAGAGGTATAATTTTGGGCTGAGAGTTTTTTATAGCATCTGCAAGCTCAATATAGAGTCCAGCAACTTCATCTTGTGAGCAGCGAAGCTCTTTTATGGCTGCGATAAAACTTTCAATGGATAAGATTGTTGTTCTGGCAATACCTTGAATATCACCTATATCCCTAAGCAGTTGATACATAGTATTTCTGATATTTTCTTTCATATTGATACCCATAAATAGAAACAAAGATAGATAGATGAGATGGTAAGGGTCATAATGGTTATCATAGCACTCTTTTTCATAAACTCAAAAAAGCTGATATGGACACCGCACTGTTTAGCTATACCAACAGATACTATATTGGCAGATGCTCCTATCATGGTCAGATTGCCACCAAAACATGCCCCAAGTGCTAAAGCCCACCATAAAATGTCGTTTGGAACAGGGGAGGCTTCAAGCATAACTTTAACAATTGGAATCATGGTGATTGTAAATGGGATATTGTCTAAGAAACCAGAAGCAATACCAGAGACCCACAGCACTGTAAGCACCATAACGTAAGGATTTCCACCAATTTTTAAGAATACATGGTGTGCGATCCACTCAATAACCCCTTTGTGTTCAAGCACTCCAACAAGTATGAAAAGACCTGCAAAAAATAGAAGTGTGCTCCACTCAACCTCTTGAAGTATATGCTCAACATCAACCTTTGAGATACAAAGAAGAAACATTGCCATCATCAGAGCAACAACACCTGGTGAGAGCTTTGTAACTGTCTGAGTTATAAAGAGTAAAAGGGCTATTGATAGGCAGCTCAACGCTTTTATAAGAAGTTTTTTGTCAATTGTTGTATTTAAAAACTCCATACGAATTTTTTCAAGCAGAAGCTGGACAGTAAAAATTTTTGCAAGGTTTGTGTTGATAGGTTTAAATTTATCTCTGTTTGTTGCCCATATAAATAGCATAGCTGCAAAAAGAGATATTGTAACTGGAATAAATAGATTTGTAATAAATTGGTTGAATGTTAGTCCAACTTTTGAGCCAATAATTATGTTTGGAGGGTCTCCAATCAGAGTTGCAGTTCCTCCAATATTGGAGATAACTGCTTGAGATATAACGTAAAGTTTGGCATCAAGTCCCATTCCACGAGCAAGTTCAATAACAATTGGAATTATTATTAGCACAGTGGTAACATTATCGAGAAAAGCTGATAGTGTACCAGTAACAACAGAGAATAGGATTAAAATTTTTAGAGGATTTCCTTTTGTCATCTCTGCAATTTTAACAGAGAGTATTGAAAAAAATCCAGACCTTCGCAAGACTGCAACAATGATCATCATTCCAAGCAGCAGCATGATAGTCTCAAAATCAATTAGTGATGCTGCTGTGTGCTCATCAACAACATGAACCATAAGCAGCACCATCACGCCAAGAATTGCTGAGACCGCTTTGTTGACAAGCTCAAAAGATATTGCAGCATATACAACCACAAAAACAATAATTGGCAGTAACGCTCCTTCCATAATCTTTCCTTTTTTCCAAACAAATACTATTTTTGTTCTGGAAACAGATAAAATGTTAATATAATCAACAAAAACATATCCACACTTTTGTTGATTTAGGGTAAATTAAAAATGGATTTCAATATAATAATAGCCATTTACAGTCAAGAATAAAAACCCCCCCCCCTTAGGCTTAGTTTAATATCTCAATGAGATTTAAAAAAACGACTCTTTTTTTGAGTTCAATTTGACCTTTCAGACCATTTCAATATATATATTTTTATTCTCAAAAGGAGTGCTATGCAAAATGTATATAAAAAGTAGTCGGAGATAATATGACCGAACACAAGAAAGTTATGCTGTTGATTATAATCATGAGTCTTTTATCGCTTGTGGTTGCTGGGATAACATACATAAAGGCGGGCTTGGTTGTTGGGCTGTTTAACCTCTTGTTGCTTGGCTTATGGGCATTTTTATTTATCCAAGTGCTAAACCCATTAATAGCAACACTCAAAGAGAAGGCTGTTGCTCTTGAAGAGCGTGCTGTTGAGTTTGAGAGGATAAACGAGGAGCTTCATCAAGAGATTACTGAACGCCAATATGCTGAAGAGGCTATGCAAGAGGGTGAAGAGCGTTATCGTCTAATATATAATAGAACCCCTGTAATGCTACACTCAATAGACATTGATGGAGGAATAGTGAGTGTTAGCGACTATTGGCTTCAAGTTATGGGTTACGAGCGACATGAGGTTATAGGTCGCCCCCTCACAGATTTTTTTACTGAAGAGTCTCGCAACTATGCACAGATGGTAACTCTTCCACAATTTTTTAAGAGTGGCTCTATCAATGATGCCTCATACCAGTTTGTAAAGAAAAATGGCGAGATAATGGATACTATTTTATCTGCTATTTCAGAGCGAGATTCTAAGGGAAATTTTGTCCGCTCTCTTGCTGTTGTACGAGATATTACAGAGTTTAAAGCAATGGCTGATGCTTTAGTTGAAAGTAAGATGCAGCTTGTTCAAGTACTTGAGATATTGCCACTTGGAGTTTGGATTGTAGATAAAAAAGGGAATATAAAATATGGGAATAGGGCTGGACAGAGAATTTGGTCTGGTGCTCTCTATGTGGGTTCTGAATATTACGCTAAATACAAAGGCTGGAAGTTATCAACTGGTGAGCCTCTTAAGCCTCAAGATTGGGCAGTTTCACGAGCGTTGAGTCGCGGTGATATTACAATTGAGGAAGAGATTGAGATTGAATGTTTTGATGGTACCCGTAAAATTTTGCTTAATTGGGGAATACCAATTGTTGGAGAAAATGATCAGATACAGGGGGCTGTGGCTGTAAATCAAGATATAACTGATAGAAAACTTATGGAGATAGAGCTTCATAAGGCAAAAGAGTTAGCTGAATCAGCCAATAGAACTAAAAGCCAGTTTCTTGCAGTTATGAGCCATGAGATTAGAACCCCGATGAATGGTGTTATTGGTTTAACTGATCTTCTTTTGACAACCAATATGACAGAGATACAAAATATGTATTTAGATAATCTGAGATACGCGGCTTATGCTCTTCTTGATATTATCAACGATATTTTGGATATATCTAAAATTGAGGCAGATAAACTTGAGCTTGAAAATATTGAGTTTAACCTTGTTGATGTGGTTAAAAAGAGCCTATTTATGATGAACCATAAGGCAAGCGAAAAGGGGATACTTTTGGTTACAGAGATAGCACCTGATATACCTGAAATCTTTATTGGCGATCCTGTAAGAATCCGCCAGATAGTTCTAAATCTTGTCAGCAATGCCTTAAAATTTACTGAATCTGGTGAGGTTAGGGTCTCTATCACAAAAGATGATAATTTGGTAACCATCTCTGTAAAAGATAGTGGCATTGGTATTCCAGAGGCAAAGCTCAATACAGTTTTTGAAAGTTTTACTCAAGCAGATGACTTTATAACCAGAAAATATGGGGGAACTGGACTTGGGCTTACCATAAGTAAACGGTTGTCAGAGATGATGGGTGGAACAATCACAGTTGACAGCACAGAAGGTGTAGGAACAACCTTTTTTGTTAAATTACCGCTCCCCCCTGCTTATGAACAGACTAAATTGAGCCAGTCAGCCTCTGATCTGCCTAAATTTACTTTGAATTTTTCTGAACAGTGCCAGTTTACCAAAAATGTTGATGAAAATATTTTAAAAGATGAAGAGCATCATACCTATAAAGGCAATATCCTTGTTGCTGAGGATAATCCAATAAACATGCTGATTATAAAGGCAAATCTAAACAATATGGGGTTTGAGATTTTTGAAGCCAATAACGGAAAAGAGGCTGTTAAAAAGTTTGCCATGAATAAGATTGATCTCATTTTTATGGATATTCACATGCCTGAGATGAACGGCTTTGAGGCAACACGTAAAATTAGAGAGCATGAAAAGTTGATAGAAGATGATGCTAAAAGCGATATGGTAAATTTTCACACCCCAATTATTGCTTTGACAGCAGATGCCTTTAAAGATGATAGAGAAAAGTGTCTTGCTGAGGGTATGGATTTTTATCTCTCAAAGCCATTTAAACCTGAAGATATAGTTTGCGTAATTAACAGATTTCTACCAAAGTCTAAATACAAAATAGATAGCAAATCAGATGAAAAAATAGAGCCAAATCAATCACAATCAAAAGATAGAGATGTTAAAATTTTTGATAAAGATGCCTTTCTTGCAAGGATTGGTAACAATATTGAGTTTTACGAAAAATTAACATCTATATTTTTAGACAGGGTGCCCCATCTGTTATATGATATATCTCAAGGGATTAAGACAAACGATGTTGGAAAAATACTATTTAGTGCCCACTCACTTAAAGGCATATCTCTAAATATTGGGGCTGGTGTTTTATCTAAAATTTCAGAGGAGATTGAGTATAGAGCACGCGATTATGAGATTAAAACTAATAATTGCGAAGGGGATATTAATAAAGCTGATAATCAGTGTGATGTTTTAGAGATAGAGCCTATTTTTAACGATTTAGAGGAAGCTTTTAAAGATTTTTGTGAAGAGGTTAAAAAAGATATGGGGTAAGCTGGTGCTTCCCCCATATCTTTATTTTTATATTTTGGACTAAACGCCCAAAAAAATTTTGGCTTTATTTCGCCAAATTCTGATATTTAATCGCTGCTTGAGCTGCTGCTAAACGTGCAACTGGTACCCTGTATGGAGAGCAGCTTACATATGTCAGCCCTATCTTATGGCAAAAGTCGATTGATTGAGGATCCCCGCCATGCTCTCCGCAAATGCCCAACTTTATATCTGCTCTTGTCTCTTTACCTTTTTTAACAGATATTTCAATAAGGCTACCTACTGCCTCTTGATCTAAAGTTGCAAACGGGTCAGCATCTAAAATGGCATTATCAATATAATCATTCATAAAAGAGCCTATATCATCTCTGCTAAATCCAAATGTCATCTGTGTAAGATCATTGGTTCCAAACGAGAAAAATTGTGCATGTTCTGCCATTTTGTGAGACATCAAAGCTGCCCTTGGAACCTCAATCATTGTTCCAAATTGGTATGAAATAGTGCTAATGCCATGCTCTTTAATTACACTCTCATAAACATCAACGCACAACTTTTTAGTAAAAATAAGCTCCTTTTCATTGCAAGTTACAGGTACCATAATCTCAGGCTGAGGATTTTTCCCACCCTTTAGAAGCTCTGCTGATGCCTCAAAAATGGCTTTGAACTGAATGCGTGTAATTTCAGGAAATGTGATTCCAAGACGAACCCCTCTGTGCCCCATCATTGGATTGACCTCTTCAAGAGATTTACTTCGTTTTTCAATCTCCTCAACATCAATGCCAAGCTCTCTTGATAACTCCTCTTGAGTCTCTTTTGATTGAGGCACAAATTCATGCAAAGGTGGATCAAGAAGACGAAATGTAACGGGTTTGCCGTCCATTATCTCAAGAGTTCCCTTTATCTCATTTTTTATAAATGGATAAAGCTCATTGAGTGCTCTTTGACGCTCGTCAGAAGTTTTGCTTAAAATAACTTTGCGAAGCAAAAGGAGTGGCTTTTCAGAGTTTGCACCATAAAACATGTGCTCAGTTCTAAAAAGCCCAATCCCTTCAGCACCAAACTCAACTGCTTGAGCTGCATCTTTTGGGGTCTCAGCATTGGTTCTAACCTTTAAAGTTCGATACTTATCTGCAATTGCCATAAACTGCTTAAATTTAGGGTTAGCTGAGGCATCTTTCATCTTAAGTTTTCCAACATAGGCTACCCCTGTTGTGCCGTTTAGTGTTAAAAAATCACCCTCTTTGTATATTCTTGTGCCTCTGCTGCCAGCCAAGTGAATCTCTTTAACATCTAATTTGATCTTAAGAGCACCAGCACCAACAATGCAGCACTTTCCCCAACCCCTTGCAACTAAGGCAGCATGGCTTGTCATTCCACCTCTTGCAGTTAAAATACCTTTGGCAGCTCTCATGCCTTCAATATCTTCTGGGTTTGTCTCTTCACGAACTAAAATTACAGATTTCCCCCTCTTTTTCCAATGAACAGCATCATCAGCAGTAAATACAATCTGTCCAAACGCTCCTCCAGGTCCTGCTGGTAGCCCTTGCACCAAAACTTCTGCTAATTTTGCAGCATCAGGATCAACAATTGGGTGGAGCATCTCATCTAACTGCTTTGGATCAAGGCGATTTACCATTGTTGGCTCATCAATCAGCTCTTCATGTAACATATCCATTGCCATATTTAAGGCAGCAGTTCCAGTGCGTTTTCCAACCCTGCACTGGAGCATGTAGAGGTCTCCTTGCTCAATTGTAAACTCAATGTCTTGCATATCTTTGTAGTGGTTTTCAAGCAGAGTTCTTATGCGGGCAAGCTCAATATAGATTTCAGGCATAGCCTCCTCAAGTGAGGGCAGATGGGCGTTGTGAGCTGATCTTGTCTCTTTATTTAAAGGGTTAGGAGTTCTGATACCAGCCACAACATCTTCGCCTTGAGCATTAGGAAGCCACTCACCGTAAAAGATATTTGCACCAGTTGCTGGGTCTCTTGTAAAGGCAACTCCAGTTGCAGAGGTATCTCCCATGTTGCCAAAAACCATACTCTGAACATTTACAGCTGTTCCCCACGAATCTGGGATATGCTCGATTCTGCGGTATGAGACAGCACGTTTGCCATTCCAGCTTTTAAATACAGCCCCAATTGAGCCAAGAAGCTGCTCACGAGGATCATCAGGAAACTCAACGCCAAGAAGCTGCACAATTTTGCGTTTAAACTTATCACAAAGAGCTGCCATCTCATCTGCTGTTATCTCTGTATCTGTGTTGTAGCCTCTATCGTTTTTAAGGTCATTTAGCATCATATCAAGATGCAGACGAATTCCCATGCCATCTTTTTGCTCTATACCCTCAGCTTTCTCCATCACAACATCTGAATACATCATAATTAGCCTGCGATAGGCATCATAGACAAACCATGGATTGGAGGTCTGTTTGATAAGACCGGGAATTGTTGATTTGCATAGCCCAACATTAAGAACTGTCTCCATCATTCCTGGCATTGATCGTCTTGCACCTGAACGGCTTGAGACTAACAGAGGATTGTCTGGATCGCCAAATTTTTTCCCCATAAAAGTCTCAATTTTTGACATTGCTGCATCAAGTTCAGCATATAGACGCTCAGGCAGTTCTCCACCAGCTTTAAAATAGTCATTGCAACACTCAGTTGAAATGGTAAATCCAGCAGGGACAGGAAGCCCTAAAATAGCCATTTCAGCCAAATTTGCCCCCTTGCCTCCAAGAAGGTCTTTCTCAGAGGCATTGCCGTCTGCTTTACCACCTCCAAAGTTGTAGATGTATTGTGCCATTTGTGATTTTTCCCTTATATTGGAAGTTATTTATAAGTTGATTTAAAAATTAAGATTAGCTATACCATAGCAAAAAATGGGTATAGCCTATATCATGTATGGCTAAAAAGTCAACGCCCCTACGATGTGGCGATTAAGTTATATTAATCTATTAAACGAATTTGTTAAAATAATCCAAGATATTTTTATGATAAATATTGATTCTATCTCAAAATCTTATTCTAATCAGGTGCTATTAAAGAGTGCATCTTTGCAGATAAATCAAGGCGAAAAAATAGGTCTTGTAGGAAGAAATGGTCATGGTAAGACTACGGTTCTTAGAATGGTAACAGCCCAGGAGGAGCCAGATAGCGGTCAGATACAGATTCCAAATAATTATAGAATAGGCTATCTTACTCAGCATATTGCATTTTCAAAGAGCACAGTGCTTGAAGAGTGCATGTTAGGGCTTAATGAGCATGAGCAAGAGCACTATTGGAAAGCTGAAAAGATACTTGCGGGTCTTGGTTTTTCTGATGATGATATGAACAAAGAGCCTTCAGACTTTTCAGGCGGTTATCAGGTGAGGCTTACCCTTTCTAAGGTGCTTGTCTCTGACCCTGATCTGCTGATTTTAGATGAGCCGACCAACTACCTTGATATTGTCTCAATCCGATGGATAGCCTCTTTTTTAAGGGCATGGAGGCGTGAAGTTCTGCTTATAACGCATGATAGAGGCTTTATGGATAGTATTGTAACCCATATTGCTGGAATCCATAGATGTGCAATTCGCAAAATTGTTGGCACAACCTCAAAATATTACGAGCAGATTGCTCAAGATGAGGAGATTTATGAAAAGACAAGGCTAAATGAAGAGAAACGTATAAAAGAGATGGAGCTTTTCATAACTCGTTTTAGAGCAAAGGCAAGACTTGCTGGATTGGTTCAATCAAGGGTCAAAGCCCTTAATAAGATGGATAAAAAAGATGTGTTGCAAAAGATAGACTCTTTAGAGTTCTCATTTAGAGACAAATCTTTTGCTGGAAAAAAGATGATGGAGTGTGAAAATATCACATTCTCTTATGATGATTTATCTCAAGAGCGAGCTTTAATTGAGGATTTTAACATTACTGTTGCACCAGAAGATAGAGTTGCTATAATAGGTAAAAATGGTAAAGGAAAAACAACGCTGCTTAAAATTTTATCTGGCAAACTTGCCCCAAATTTAGGCAAGGTTAATTACAATCCAGGTGTTGAAATTGGCTATTTTGAACAGACAAACATTAGCTCTCTTAACAGCAACGCCACAGTTGAGGAGGAGATTTTATACTCACACACAGACATGGACAGGCAAAAGGCAAGAAATATTTGCGGTGCAATGATGTTTGAAGGGGATAACGCCTTAAAAAAGATAGCGATCTTATCAGGAGGCGAGAAGAGCCGCGTAATGCTTGGAAAACTTTTAGCCAAACCGCTAAATGTTTTGATGCTTGATGAGCCAACTAACCATCTTGATATGGAGTCGTGCGACTCCCTTGTTGCTGCTCTTGATAATTTTAATGGTGCTCTTCTTTTAGTTACCCATAATGAGATGTTTTTGCACTCATTGGCAAACCGTCTGATTGTATTTAAAAATGGTACAATTGAGATGTTTGAGGGGAGTTATCAGGAGTTTCTCGATAAAGGGGGCTGGGAAGATGACGAGAGTAAGAGCCAAAAAAACAGCGGTGAAGAGGTTGATATATCTTTAAATAGCTCAAAGCCTATCTCTGCAGCAGTCTCCAACTTTGAAGTTGAGGGTAGAAAAGTCTCTAAAAAAGAGTTAAGAAAACTTCGCTCTGAAATCATACAGGAGCGTTCTAAAGCTGTTGGACATTTAGAAAAAAATGTTGAAAAAACCGAAAAATTAATAGAAAAATGTGAAAATAGACTAAAAGAGCTTCATGGCTCAATGCAAGAGGCGTCAGAGAAGATGAATGGAAAAGAGATAGCAGCCATTGGGATAGAAATATCTAAGTGTCAGGCTGAGATTGATCTGCTTTTTGAGTCTCTTGAAAAATCATTGGACGAGCTTGAATCAAAAAGGGTTATCTTTGATTCAAGGCTTTTAGAGATTGGGGATTTTGAATAGGTGGTAGATATTTATGGATAAAAAAAAAATACAGATTATATGGGGTGCAGCCCTTGTTATGGCTGGTATTGGGGTGTTTTATAGAATACCTCAGGTGATGCCTAAAATTGTATCAATAGAGGCTTTTAGCAATGCAACTGGTGTTATCAGCTTTTGCTTTTATATGCTTGGAGCTCTTTTGATATACGGTGGTGCAAAGAAAATTTATGACCATTTTTAAATATATTTTAGAGACAAAAATTAGTATCTTTCTGGAGGAGTAGATGAACACACCAGTAAAGCAGCAGAAGGGGACAGCTCTTAAATCGACAATTAAAGATCAATCAGGTGCGGGTAAGATGCGTATCGGAGAGATTCTCTCTAAAGAGGGGCAGATAACCAGTGTGCAGTTTCAGGCAGCTCAAGAGCAGCACAGAAAAACTGGAGCGAAGCTAAGTAAGATACTTCTCTCAATGGGTTTTATTGATCCTGAGACCATTGTGAGCCTTTTAGGTAGAATTTATGGATATACAGTTGTTAAACTTTCAGATATGAAGCCATCTCAAAATGTGCTCGGTCTCCTTCCTATTGAAAAGGCGAAAGAGCACATGGCTTTTCCTTTAGGTGTAAAGGAGAATCAGTTTATCATTACGATGACTGAGCCTACTGATACAGATGCAATTGAAGATATTAAAAATTTAGTTGGTGGAAAAGAACTAAAGGTATGTGTATCAACAGAGCAGGATATAATAGATGGTTATAGAGATTTTTATAAAATCAGTGATGACGAGTATAAAGAGCTTATCCATTTTAATGAAGAGGTTGAAGATGATCAGCCTGTTGCCTCTGTAGATGACTTTGGTTCATTGGTATCTGAGGCTGCTGACGAGGTTGAGGTTGCTGATGATGATGATAAAAATTATGATGAGTTCATGGCATCAGATGCCCCTATCATCAAGCTGGTCAATGGTATTCTCACTAAAGCTATAAATGATGGAATCAGTGATATTCACATTGAGCCATTTGAAAAATCGCTTCAGGTCAGATACCGTCTTGATGGTGCTCTTTTTAAGTCTATGAATCTGCCTTTGAGCATCAAGAACGCTGTTATCTCAAGGTTTAAAATTCTTGCAGAGCTAAATATTGCAGAGAGAAGAGTCCCACAAGATGGCAGAATAAAGCTACGTCTTGGCAAAAAAAAGACTGTTGATTTTCGTGTATCAACTCTTCCTACCCTTTGGGGAGAAGGTATTGTTCTTCGTATTCTTGATCAGAGTGCATTAAATGTTGATCTTACAAAAATGGGATTTGAAGATAGCACATTTAAATCTATCAAGAGGTGTATAAATAGACCTTACGGGCTTTTACTTGTTACTGGTCCTACAGGTAGTGGAAAGACCACAACGCTTTACTCACTTCTTAACCGCTTAAACCAAGAGGATACAAAAATATTGACGGCTGAGGACCCGATTGAGTTTAACTTTAGAGGTATCAATCAGGTTCCAGTTAAAGATAGCGTGGGCATGACCTTTGCCGCTGCTCTTAAAGCGTTTCTTCGTCAAGACCCTGATATTATCATGGTGGGTGAGATTCGAGATATTACAACTGCTGAAATTGCCGTAAAAGCTGCTATGACAGGACATCTTGTTTTTAGCACGCTCCACACAAACGACTGCCCCTCAACAATTGGAAGGCTTATTGATATTGGTATTCCATCTTACATGCTTGCATCTGCTGTTACAATGGTTCTATCTCAACGTCTTGCAAGAAGGCTTTGTCCTCACTGCAAACAGGTTGTAACAGGTCATGATCCAAAAGAGCTTGAACTTCATGGATTTACTAAAGAGACTATTTTGGGAAATCCTGCCAAAAATATCCCGCCGCTTACAATTATGGGACCAAAAGGGTGTAGCCACTGTAACGGAACAGGATACAAAGGCAGGGTTGGTCTGTATGAGCTTATGGAGGTTACAGATGAGGTTGGAAAGGCGATTAACTCCAAACTTCCCGAAGATCAGTTAAGAAAAATTGCAGTTCAAGAGGGTATGACAACATTACGAGATGCTGGTCTGGAGAAGGTGCGTCAAGGTGTAACATCACTTGAAGAGGTGCTTAAAAAGACCACAATCACAAAAGAGGCTCTACCAGCCTATCTTGTCAATCCTGATATTGAAAAGTATGAGGATATGGATGTGATCATACGTGAGGGTAATAACGATATTGACTTTTTTAAGTTGGTTCGTGGCTCTTTGTATGTTGTTAAAGCTGGAAAAAAGATAGCTGAAATTCACGAGCCAGGGGAGTATTTTGGTGAGATGGCAGCCATTACTGGAGAGCCGAGATCAGCATCAATTATGTCTAAGGGGAGAGCTGAGGTTAAACGTTTTCCTGGAGATAAAATATTTGAGGTGATCGAAAAGTATCCTGAAGTTGCAAGACACCTTTTTGGGGTTTTGGCAGGTCGTTTAAATCAAGCAAATAAATTGCTTTTAAGTAAACTTAAACCATCAGGTCAGTAAGGGTAAATTATAGGCTGATATGTATAATCAAAAAATTGCAATTATAGGCTGCGGACGGGTTGGAGTAGCCTTAGCAGTCTTTCTTTCAAAAGCAGGGTACAGAGTTGCAGGGTTTGCAAGCAGAAGTCGCCTATCTGCTCAAAATGCTCTTAAAGCTATCTTATCAGAAGGTGATTGTTGCAAGAGTTCAGATTTGGCAAAAGTGTTTGACTCCTCTGTTGATGCTGCATCTCTTTGCGATATTTTATTTATAACCACTCCTGATAACCTTATTCAATCTGTCTGCTCTGATATTAGCTCAAATAGCTCTATTGATATGGCATCAAAGACTATTTTTCATTGCAGCGGTGCTCTATCATCATGTGTTTTAGAGTCTGCTGCTAAAAAAGGGGCAAATACAGGCTCAATCCACCCGCTTCAGAGTTTTGCACCATATTCAGAAGGGGAGCCATCACCATTTATTGGCATTAATGTCTCTGTTGAGGGTAATCACACTGCCCTTGCAGTTGGAAAAGAGCTGATTCACGCTTTAGGTGCTAACCATTTTACTATACCAACAAAATCAAAAACCTTATATCACGCTGCTGCTGTTGTTGCCTCTAACTATTTGGTTACATTAGAGGCTTTTGCACTTGAGCTTTTAAATTTAGCTGATATTTCTCAAGATAAGGGTTATCAAATTCTTGAACCTCTAATTCAAGGAACATTGAGCAACATAAAGACAAGGGGTTCAGTTGCTGCCCTTACAGGACCAATTGCCCGCGGAGATTTTAAGATTGTGGAGCAGCATCTAAAAGATATTGACGAGCGTCTGCCAGATTTTTCTAAACTCTATCGAATAATGGGGCAATATACCCTAAAGCTTACTCAAAAAAGAGGCGAACTTGATGAGTCATCTATTTGTCAGCTTACAGAGATTCTTAAATGATTAAAGTTCAAAACCTCAATAAAATCTACAAATCACTTCACGCCCTTAAAGATGTCAACCTTCATGTTAAGCAAGGCGAGTTATTTGCCTATCTTGGACCAAATGGTGCTGGCAAAAGCACGACTATTAGGATTCTTACAGGTCTTACTCAGCCCACATCAGGCAGCGTAAGTTTAAATGGCTTTGATCTAAAAGAGAGCAGCATCAAGAGCCGTCAACAGTGTGGTCTTGTGCCTCAATCAATCAATTTAGATCAAGAGCTATCAGTTTATGAAAACATGACAATTCATGGGCTTTTATTCCGTATGGATAGGGCTGAACGGGACAAAAAGATTGATGAGCTTTTAAGTTATGTTGATTTAAGCCAAAGATGTAAGAGCCTTGTTAAAGAGCTTTCTGGAGGCATGAAGCGGAGGCTTATGATTGCAAGGGCATTGATGCACTCTCCCTCTGTGCTCTTTCTTGATGAGCCAACAGTTGGTCTTGATGCTGGTATGAGACGCAAAATTTGGGCTTTGATAAAAAAGATTCAGCAGCAGGGGACAACAATATTTTTAACTACCCACTACATTGAAGAGGCTGAATTTTTAGCAGATAGAGTAGCCTTTCTTGATACTGGCACAATTTTAGTTATCGACACGCCATCAAATCTTATGGCAAAACTTGGCTCTTGGGCTTTGGATAGACTTATAGATGACAAGATGGAACCCATCTATTTTTACGATAGAGATGAGGCAAATAGTTATATTGCATCGCATAAAGAGAGCTTTACATTAAGGCGTGTCAACCTTGAAGATGCTTTTCTTGCAATGACAGGAAAAAAGGTTAAATGATCCACTCAATACTTGCGGTCTATTACAGGGAGATGCTCATTATGAGAAGGCGATTAACACGCCTTATCCCATCTTGGTCAGTCTCTCCTCTTTTGTATCTTATTGCCTTTGGATATGCAATGGGCAAGCATGTTGCCATTGATGGGCACTCATACATGGAGTTTTTAATTCCTGGGCTTATTGCCATGAACAGCATGACCCAAGCCTTTGCAATTGCAAGCGAAATCAACATTGCCAGATTTTATTGGCATATATTTGAGGAGATTCAGGCAGCCCCTGTTAGCGATTTTGCATACGTTGCTGGGGAGGTTCTTGCTGGAACTACTCGTGCTCTTCTTTCAACATGCGTAATTTTGATTTTGGGGCTTTTATTTGGTGTTGTGTTATCGTGCAATTTTATGTTTTGGCTTGGAGTTTTGCTAAATAGTTTTGTCTTTTCTTCCCTTGCTGTTGGGCTTGCAATGGTTGTAAAGTCTCATGGCGATCAGGTGCTTCTTACAAGTTTTGTAATAACGCCTATGGCTTTTTTAGGTGGCACATTTTTTCCGCTTGAAAATTTTCCTGTTTGGGGACAAAATTTTATCCATATTCTTCCAATAACCCATGCAGCTAAAGTTATCAGAGCTTCATCTTTGGGTAATGTTGTGCCTTTATCATCATATTTTGTTTTGGCTATAACAGGATTTATCTTCTTTTCCATAGCTGTTGTTTGTGTTAAACGGGCAAAAGATTAGAATAAACGATTAGGCTATTGGAGAGAGATTGATTCGGTCTAACTATTTTATAATTTTATCTACGCTCTTACTTATTTTTATATCTACTGCCTCTATTTCACTATTTTTTACCACACAATCCAATATAAAAAGCGTTCCTAAATCTCTCACAAGTTATCTTAAAGAGGAGGCAAAAAAAGAGCCTCCTCTGCTTACAGATAGATATGGAACTCCTCTAAACACTACCTATCTAACAAAATGGAACTACAGCGACAATGTAAGTCTCCACAAAATACCAGATATATTACAGACCATATTCATACTTTCAGAAGATAAAAATTTTTACACCCACAACGGCATAGATTGGTTTGCAAGGATTCATGCTCTTTTTCAAAATATTTTTGCTGGCAAAACTTTAAGAGGTGCAAGCACAATAACTGAACAGGTGGTAAGAATGGTGAACCCACGAAAAAGAACTCTTTTATCAAAGTGGTTAGAGGGGTTTGAGGCAATAGAGCTTGAAAAAAGTAACTCAAAATCTGACATTTTAGAGTTCTACTTAAATCAAGTTCCATACGCATCAAATAGACGAGGTATTGTTCAGGCTGCACGCCTCTACTTTGACAGAACACTTGAGACATTGAGCATAAAAGAGATATTGGCACTTGCCACACTTGTAAGAGCACCTTCAGCATACAATCTACATAACCATCAAAAAAAGAGCGAAAAAATAGAAGGGGTAGGAGGGGTAGGGGTAAAAGGGGTATTTTATAACGCCTTAAATAACCTTGCAAATAGGGCAGTATCTAAAGGGGTTATTACTCAATCTCAGTGGGATCAGGCAAAAGATATTCCATTTGAGCTAACAAAACATGAGCTTTTGATAGAGGCTCCGCACTTTGTTCGTTATGTTTATGACACTATTTTGCCTTCCACCTCTTTTAACCAGCCCAATAACGATGTAGCTGGTTATAGTTATGACAACACCCGAATTAAAACAACCCTTAACGGTGCACTTCAAAACAAATCTCATAAAATACTTACAACAGCACTTAAAAACTATAATGACCATAAAGCTACTAATGGTGCTCTTTTGATTGTAGAGCATGGAACAGGTGAAATATTAGCATGGGTTACAAGTGGGCAACCAGAAACTAAATTTATTGATTCAGTAAGAGCTTTACGGCAGCCTGGGTCAGCTATGAAGCCATTTTTGTATGCTCTTGCACTTGAAAATGGCTGGAGTGCAGCAACAATTATTGATGATGCGCCACTTAATGAGCCAGTTGGGTTGGGAGTTCACACATATCACAATTACAGCAATATCCACTACGGAGCAGTTACACTTAGAGATGCACTTGGAAACTCTCTAAATATTCCAGCAGTTAAAGCGATTAGATTTACAGGTGTAGAGAAGTATCTTGCAAAGCTAAAGCAGCTTGGAATCACAACCCTTAATCAACACCCTAACTTTTATGGCGATGGACTTGCACTTGGAAATGGAGAGGTTACGCTTTATGACATGGTACAAGCCTACAGCGTGCTTGCAAACTCTGGCAAATTTATCCCTTTAAACTCTATTTATAACGAATCTGGACGATTAAGCACTCCAAATATTTTGAATAAAGAGATATTTTCCAAAGAGGTTAGCTCAATTATTGGCGATATTTTATCTGACTCTGGTGCAAGAGAGCTTGAGTTTGGAGGCAGTGATCTGCTCAATTTTCCGATTCAGACAGCAGTGAAAACAGGCACATCAAGCGATTATAGAGATGCTTGGGCAATGGGATACAACAACCGATACACTGCTGGTGTTTGGATAGGCAATCTTGATGGCTCTCCCACGATTGGCATGACTGGCTCAAAAGCTCCAGCACTTGTGTTAAGAGGCATCTTTGCAGAGCTTAACCGTATTTCAGAGCAACATAATAGATGCGTTGCGGTTGGTTGTGGAGATCGTCCGCTTTACATGAGCCCAAATTTGGTCAAAAAAGATATTTATATTACAAAATCTAATGGTAAATTTGTTAAAAAGAGCGAGTGGTTTGTTCCTCAAAAATCTGCTCAAGATTTTGTAAATATGGATAATAACGATTATAATTTTAAGGCGAACAGCAGAAAATTTGAGTTTCTAAGTCCATTTAATGGCATTGAGGTTGCTATGGATCCACGCATACCAGATGAATTTGAATACATGGAGTTTAGCCTCTCTGGTTTAGCCCCTAACGATAGGGTAAATTGGTTTGTTGATGATGAGTTGTTAGCTAAAAAATCTATGGGAGATGGTTTTATACAGTGGAAAATAGAGCGAGGGGAGCATAAAGTCTATGCAGAGTTGATTGATGAGTCAGGCAAATTTTTGGCTCAAGATAGCGTCAGTTTTTTTGTAAAATGATTAAAAGATAAAAATGTTGATATTTAGGCTTAAAATTGTGCTATTTGTAATGGTTTCTTTTGCCTTGACATAAATGGTTGTTAAAAATAAAATAACAAATTTTATGTGGGCTTTAAATTTGAATATATATAGTCCCATTTGGATAATAAAACTTAGATTAATAAAATAAGGAAGTGTAACATAATGACAGAGACATTAGTATCAGAAAGATCAAAACCTAAAAATTCTGACGAATATATTGAGATGCTCAGATCGCAACTAAGAGGAAACAGTGAGTGTGGTACAACTCACTACAATCTTGCAGTAGCTTTGATGGGAAAACAGGAGTATGACGCAGCAGAAAAAGAGTTGCATGATGCTATTGATTGTAGCCCCTCACTTGCTGAGGCTTATGTTTTGCTTGGTGGAATTTGCCTTCAAAGAGGTGATCTTGAGGGGTGTTTAAGATACAATAAATATGCAACCAAAGCAAGGGCAGGATTTGCAGAGGGTTATGCCAATATTGGATTTGTTCTGCTTCAGTTGATTGATGGAAAAGATGAACAGGCTGATGAAGAGAAACTCGATCGTGCCATAAAAAATCTTCAAAAAGCAGTTATTCATAACGCTAATTTTGTTCAGGCTTACACAACACTTGGTAATGCCTATTTGATGAAAGGTCTTGTTGATGAGTCTATTGCTGCAAATCTTGAGGCAATTAGAATTCAGCCTAATTTTCCAATTGCCCATAATAATCTTGCTGTTGGATATCTTCAAAAAAAAGAGTATGAGCTGGCTATATTTCACTTAGATAAGGCGAAATCTTTAGGATTTGAAGTTGCAGAGGCTATGAAACAGGAGTTAGCACCTTACAGAAAATCCAAGCTCATTTAATACAATGCCAATGGCGAAAAGAGATAAAATATCAATTATTATGCTGGCATATAATAATGTCAGCTATTTAAAAGCAGCAATTGATAGCATTAAAGAACAAACATATCAAAATTGGGAGCTGCTTATTAGTGATGACTGCTCTTCAGATGGAACGTGGGAGTTGGCATCTACACTCTCCAACCATGATGAACGGATAAAAGTTTATAAAACATATCAAAATATAGGTGTTGTAAAGAATCGTAAGATAGCTTACTCCTACGCTACTGGTGATTTTGTATGTCATGTAGATGCTGATGATATGGTTGAGAGGTGGGCGTTGGAAGAGATGTTAATAGCTTTTGATAAATCGCCTGATGTAATGCTAATCTATTCTGATATGGCTCAAATTGGACAAAGGGGTGAGCATCAACTCTACTCTGCCAGCAAAAATTTTGATAAAAACCGATTATATCAGCACGGTTGGCGTCACTTGGGCATGTATCGCAAATCTGTTATGGACTCAATTGAGGGTTATAACGAAAAATTGGTTAGTGCCTGCGAAGATGGCGATCTATTCATGCAGATCGCTGAAAAATATCCCTGCCAAAGATTAGCAAAGCCTCTCTATTTTTACCGTTCACATGGCAATAATAGCAGCTCTAAAAACAAACATTGTAGTAACTGTTCTGAACGAGCTGTCTGCAACTTTATACGTGTTTGGGCAAAATCAGCTAACTACGATCCAATAACTTTTACCCCTTTGAAAAAATAAGATAAAAATAAGAAGATAAGAAATAGATGACCTATCTAAATACTACCCCCATATTTAACTACCATATTTCTGGCGTATCAGAACCTATCACCAAACAATCTTCTTTGTGGAATACTCCGTTTCTTGGAAAAGGGGCAGAGGGGATTTTTTTACATGAGTATTTTGAGTTGGCAGAAAAGTTTATTAAATCAAATAATTGTCTGATAAACTATATTAAAGATATTGAGATTCAAGACATTGAACAGATCAGCATATCTCTTGAAAAACATGGTGCTTTTTACCATCCTGCTAAGGTTGAGGTATTGCTCTCAATATCAAAAGAGTTACCATGCGAGTTGCCAATAGAATCAATAGGGTCAATAAAAGATGAGCAGCCTAAGTTATCCACTCAATTATCTAAATCACCAATTTTATTTGTCCTTAATACTGCCGTTTCAGCTTACGGACTTGCCTTGATTTATAATGAATATGATACTCTTAAATATCTTGGTCAGTTTGATAAAAATGGCTACCTTCCTAAAGTCTTTAGTGTTGAGACCATGAGATGTAGAGGCTTTAAGATAGCTTTTTTGCTTGGCACTTGGTTTGATGGGTATAAGGAGTTTCATCTGACTGATAATTCAAAAGATTTAATTAGTTCTGCATCTACTCTCAATTTTTGGAATAGCGATGGTAGTATTACCCCTTATCCAGCTTCTAAATATTTTGAGATTTATGATAAAGCATCTGAAATACTTACATATTTTTATAATATCAAGACTTTTGAACATATTGCACCGTGGCACCATGCAGCAGGAGATTTTATTGCTAAACCATTCATAAATGTTGTTGATGGAGAGATAGATGGGTTTGATGTAAAACTTATAACTATCAGAGGATACAAGCCAATAGTTGAAGTCTCATCAGATGACGAGGAAGATACTTATAAGGCTCTACTGCTATTTTTTTTGAATCTCACACTTCGTATGCGTATAGACAGAATTGATGGAACTGGCAGGTGGTGTTTGGTTGATGAAGCAGTTGTGCCATTTATAATAAAAGGTTTTTTTAATGGGTTAAAAAATAGACAAATAGATAGTTTTGTTGATAGTTTTAAATCTTATTTAAGCCAATTTAGCCATGAAAATTTATATCAAATTTTGCTTATTATGATTGAGACTATAGATTTTTATAATACAAACAATATTCATGAAAATTTTTATGAAAATACACCTGAAATTCAATTCATAAAAAACAATCTTAAATCACATTCTGAAGCACTGTTTTATAGTATTAGTAACATTTTGTTGTAATTTAGCCATCTCTATTTTTATATTGCATAAAAAGGAAAAAAAATGGTTTTTTATTGACAATACGTGATAGAAATCTTATAGGAACAATGCGTATTTAAAAATATAGTCTTGTATCATTTAATAAATTTATGTGGACTAAAAATTGATGATGACCTGACTAATGGTCATCTGCTTAAGTAAGAGTAAAAAAAGAGTAGATATTAAGTGTGAAGTATGAATATTAAATGAAATATTTACATGATATAATTTGTTGCGTAAATATTTCAAATAGAGAAAACGTAATTTAACTTTTAACGGAGGTAGGTAAATGGCAAAACATGAAACTCCTTTATTGGATCAGTTGGAATCTGGCCCATGGCCGAGTTTTGTTTCTGATATGAAGCAACAGGCTGAAGTCAGAGCAAAGAATGAAGCAGGCGTTGAGTTCCAGATTCCACAGGATGCTGTAGAGGATCTT
>JADFZO010000052.1 GCA_015232465.1 Desulfamplus sp. | reverse complement strand
GACACTTTCCTCTGTAATCCCCTCCAAGTAAAATACTCTTTTAATAAAAATTCATATCTTGCTGACATTGCCCTTGTAGAGGGAAATCGCGGTCTTTATGATGGCATTGATACAGATGGTCATACAAGCACTGCCGAGATAGCCAAACTGTTAAATTTACCCGTTCTCTTAGTGCTTGATTGCACAAAAAGTACTCGAACAATGGCTGCCTTATTAATGGGTTGTATCCATTTTGACCCTCATGTTCATATTATGGGTGTTATTCTTAATCAAGTTGCAGGCAAACGCCATGAAGGCAAGGTTCGTGATAATATTGAGCGATTTTGTAATATCCCTGTCTTTGGTTCTGTTCCAAAGTTAAGCTCTGATGATTTTCCAGAGAGACACATGGGACTTATTCCGTCTGCTGAACACGCCCTTGCAATGCAATCGATCGAATCTGCGGCAAAAGTTGCAAACTCTTGCATTGATTTAGATGCTCTATATCAAGCATGTATTAAATTTTTTTCAGATCACAACTTATTTAAATATCAAAAAGATCAAACTGATAACCAAAGTCTATCTGAAACTGATAATCATCTACAATCTTCTGAAAGTGACCAAAAGAGCCACTTTGCTGTTAATCCGTTATTCAACAACAGTGATGATAGCCGCCCAGTTATTGGCATTATAAGAGACTCTGCGTTTCAGTTTTATTACCCTGACAACCTTGAAATTCTTGAAGATATGGGTGCACGACTTGAGCTTATCAGCCCATTAACTCAAAAGCACATTCCAAAAATTGATGCTATTTACATGGGCGGAGGTTTTCCAGAGACTCATGCTGCCCAGCTTGCTGAAAATGTGAGCTTTAGAGAGGAGCTAAAGGCTCTTGCACAAAAGGGACTTCCAATTTATGCAGAGTGTGGGGGGCTTATTTTTCTTGGAAAAAGTTTAACTTTAGAGGGGATTGTCTATCCAATGGCTGATATTCTACCCCTTAGTTTTGGATTATCTCAGCGACCAGTTGGTCATGGTTACACAGAGGTAAAAGTTATCAATCCAAACCCATTTTTTCAGGTTGGAGAGGTTATAAAGGGGCATGAGTTTAGATATTCGCACATTATAGATATTGAATATCAAGATAAAGATATGGCTTTTGCTATGATTAGAGGCAAGGGAATTATTGCCAAAAAAGATGGCTTTTTTAGCAATAATGTCTTTGGGACTTATACCCATATCCTTGCATCATGCACCCCTATCTGGTCAGATTCTATTATTAAAAAAGCTCTTGAATACAAAAAATCTTATTAATCTTCAATTACAGCTTGATAGCTCTTCTTGTAGATAACAAAATAGGTTACTGGAATAACCACTAAAGTAAATACAGTAGATGCAATTAGCCCAAATATCAAAGCCCACGCAAGTCCAGAAAAGACAGGATCAAGAGTAATTGGAATAGAGCCAATAACAGTTGTTAATGCGGTGAGCAAAATTGGTCGCATTCTGATTGCTCCACTTTGCAAAATTGCATCTTTAAACGGAGTACCACTCTTTACAGCATCTTGTATAAACTCAATCAATACAAGCGAGTTTCTAATAACAATCCCGCCAAGTGCAATCATGCCTATCATGCTGGTTGCAGTAAAAAATACAGGATTTTCAAATCCACCAACACTTGATGTCCCAAATGTGTTTAAAAGCATAAATCCAGGCATGATTCCAAGCAGAGTTAGCGGGATTGCCATCATAATTAAAATAGGCATGAAAAATGAGCCAGACTGAATTATGAGCAAAATATATATGCCTACCATTGCGGCAGCAAATGCAATGCCCATATCTATAAAGACATCAATTGTGATTTTCCACTCTCCCTCTCCTGCCCAATCAACCCGCGTGCCAGCAGGCATTGGATCGCTTTTCATTCGAGATATCATATCAATCACAGCCTCAGCAGGGGCACGACCAGCAGTTTCAGCAAGCACATAGACAACTCGTTCAAGATTTTTATGAAAAATTGTCTTTTCGTTTTTTAAGATTTTTACATCAACAAGCTCTGCAAGTGGAATCATGTTGCCTCTTGCCTCTCCTGCTGCATACCCTTTAACTGGTATTGCCTTTATATCTGCAATGGTTGATTTTAGCTCTCTTGGCACTGTTAGCCTGATTTTAAGAGGTTGTCGCTCCTTTGGAAGATGTACAAAAGCTGGGGTTACCCCATTTAAAGCACCGCTAAGGGTTGCTATTATTGTTTGGGTGTCAATGGCGTGGAGAGCCGCCTTTTCTCTGTCAATCACAAACTCAACACGCTCATTATCAGATTCTGTCATATCATTTATATCAACAACAAACGGCTCCTCTGACATTATCTTTTTTAAATGGTGTGCAGATTCAATCAACTTGCTATACGGCATATCTACGGTTGGATATATCTCTCCCACAATTGTTGATAGAACTGGAGGTCCTGGTGGAACTTCAACAAGCGTAATGGTTGCCCCATTTTTTTGGGCAATTGCCTCAAGATCAGTTCGTAGCCTAAGCAAAATGGCGTGGCTTTGCTGATCTCGCATATCTTTGGGTAGAAGATTTACCCTTATGTCTGCATAATTTCCACCTTTTCGCAGATAGTAATGGCGAACCATTCCATTAAAATCCATTGGAGAGCCTTCGCCGCTGTATGAGATTATTGTTGTAACCTCTGGGATATTTTGAAGATAATCTTCAAAATCTTGGACAACAGCATCTGTTCGCTCTAAAGTTGTCCCCTCATCCATATCAATTACAATCTGAAACTCATTTTTGTTATCAAATGGCAAAAGTTTTAGTGGAACATAGCGAAATATCGCAAGAGAGCAGGATAAAATTAAAAGAAGAATAACTGATAAAAATAGCAAAAATCGTTTAAATCCAGAGTTTAAAAAAGGCTCAAGAATAAATCGGTAAAATTTAAATAGCCGAGTAGATTTCTGTTTGTCTGTTTTGCTGTGATCTGTACCATCATCTTTATTAGAATCATTAATGTTACCAATATGGCTTTTATGTGTAGATGATGAGCGTAAAAGGATATAAGAGAGCCAAGGGACAAATGTAATTGCACATAGCGTTGAAAAGGTTACAGTCAAAGGGACATTTGCAGCCATTGGAGCCATGTATGGTCCCATCATTCCAGTTATGAAAAATAGCGGGATAAAACAGGCAATAATTGCAAGGGTTGACATTATAACAGGCGGCAGCACCTCATCTACAGCCCGTAAAGTTGCCTTAAATGGATCAAGAATACCATTTACAATATGACGCTGAATATTCTCAACATTGGTAATAGGATCATCAACAACAAGACCAAGCGATAAGATTAGAGCAAAAAGAGTAACTCGATTGATTGTGTAACCAAATAGATAATTGACAAAAAGTGCAAGCGAAAAACTTATAGGCACAGCAATTGCGACAATAAAAGCCTCTTTCCAACCTAAAGTAAATGCAAGCAGCACAACCACAGATGCAACAGCAAACAAAAGAGAGCTTAAAAGTTCGCCAACCTTTTCGTGAGCAGTCTCACCATAGTTACGTGTTACTTGAGAGTAGATTCCATCTGGAACAATTTTATCTTTAATAGTGTTAAACTCTTTGATTATATTCTCTGCAACTGCGACCGCATTTGTCCCTTTTTTTTTGGAGATTGCAAGAGTTATAGCACTATATTTTTTATTTGAATCAACCTCTTTTTTATCTTTAACCTCTTTTGAGTAGGCGTGTGAAAAGAGCACTCTTGTATATGTATCAGCCTCTTTTGCTCTATCTTCAACAGTTCCAATGTCTCTTAAATAGACAGCTCTTCCTTGATTTACACCAACAATCAAAGATTTTATCTCATCTATCTCAGATATAAACGAGCTTGCAGAGATTAGGTACTCTCTATCTTTTTTCAAAAAGCTGCCAGCAGTAAGTGAAGCATCAGCACCTTGAAGAGCCTTTTGAACCTCTAAGAGAGATACCCCCATTGCCTGCATATTTTCAGGGATAAGTTCAACCCGCACCTCACGCTCTCTGCCACCATGAATTGATGTTCTTGAGATATTTTCAAGTTTGCCAAGACGGGCAAGAAGCTCTTGACCCACCCTTCGTAGCTCAAAATCATCGTAAGTTTCAGAGTAGAGGGTAAGATTTACAATAGGAACATCATCAATCTCAACAGGCTTAATTACCCAACCCTTTACAATCGGGGTTGCCTTATCAATGTGCATTGATATTCGATTGTGCAGCTTAATGAGCGAGTCTTCTCGATCCTCTCCAACATAAAACCGAACAGTTACAAGAGCCATATCTTTTTTTGACATTGAATAGACATACTCAACACCATCAATCTGCCACAAAAACTGCTCAAGAGGGGTTGCAACAAGCTGCTCAATCTCCTCTGGAGTTGCACCTGGGGCATTGACGTAAATATCAGCCATTGGCACAACAATTTGAGGCTCTTCCTCTCTTGGCGTTACCAAAAGGGCTGCAACGCCAAGACAAAGAGCAGTGATAATAAGCATAATAGAGAGCTTACCATCTAAAAATTTCTCAACAATTTTTGAAATAATCCCCTGCTCCATATCAGTTTAGACCTCCAACACCAACTGTTTCATCTCCTTTTAGACCTGAGAGCACTTCAACTAAATCGCCTAACTGTTTGCCCGTTTTTATGTATCGCATCTGCCAATCTTGACCAGTTTTAACCATAACAAGCTCAAGTTGACCTGCCATAATAATAGCCTTTTTTGGCAGCATGACCACCTCTTGAGTTGCCTCTGAAATTAATAGTTTGCCATACATTCCAGGATAGATGCCATGAACATCTTTAGAAGAGAGGGCAGCTTTAACCAAAAAAGTTCTTGTTGCAGGGTCAGCATAAGGGATAATCTCCTCAACCTCAGCATCGTATATAGCTTTAAGCGTGGTGATTTCAGCTTTAAGCTTCATGCCAACCCTTACTTTGCTTATTAGCCCCTCGCGTACATGAGCCTCTATTCTAAATCCTGTCTCTGTCCTAAGCGATATAAGGGGTTTGCCAGGCATTGCAAGGTCTCCTGGCTCAACCATTGTTTTAATAACTTCGCCATCTGTTGGGGCAGTGATTTTTGAGAACTCTAAACTAACATTGGTCTCTGATAAAAGCCCCATTGCCTGCTTTATCCCAGACTCTGCTGCAGATAGTGCATCTTTTGTCCGTTTTAAAGCAGCCTTTGCCTGAATATATCCAGATTCAGCCATCTCAAGCTCCTGCTTTGTTGCAGCTTGGGCTTTGTAGTATCCGCTGACTCGATCATACTGAAGTTTAGCCTCTTTATGAGCAGCCTCAGCAGCAGCAACCCCCTGCATTGACTGCTCCCTGCCTGCCCTTGCAGCGTTTAAGGCAGCAGTTGCACCATCACGGCGAGAGCTTGCCTGCCTATCATCAAGGGTAATTAAAAGATCGCCCTTTTTTACCCTATCTCCGGGCTGAACACGCACCTTTTGAACTTGAGCACTAACTTGAGACTCAATCATGGTCTCACTTCTTGGCTTTACTGTGCCAACTGCTGTGTATGTCTCTTCAACTGTTTGGATAGATGCCTGTGCAGTCTCTGCTGGGTTATAATCTCTTTTTACCTCTTCACTTGTAAGTGCATTTTGAGGGTTGAGCATAACAAAACTCAATATAGAAAAAATTATCATAAATAGAACCATAACTATATGTTCCAATTTACCATTGCTGTTTTTCATAAGTTTTAATCTCCATCACTGTTTTAACTGATTTTTTTAACTATTTATCCTATCTTAAAATTACTCTAAAGACTCTTTTAGCTTTTGAGCAAGCTCTTGCATTGAAAATGGCTTTTGGATAAAATTTACACCTTTATCTAAAACTCCATGGTGAGCTATAACATTAGCTGTGTACCCTGACATAAAAAGCACCCTGAGATTTGGGTTAAGCTGACTTAATCTTTTTGCCAATTGGCGACCGTCCATTTCAGGCATTACAACATCAGTCATAAGAAGATTAATATTGTCAGAATGAGACTCTGCAAGCCTAATCGCCTCTTTTGTGCTGTTTGCCCCCAACACAGAGTAGCCAAGTCGTTTAAGCATTAAAGTTGCCATATCCAATATTGAGGGTTCATCTTCTACTATCAAAATAGTCTCATTGCTTACTGTTTTGGCAATTTTGGTAGATTGACTCTGCTGGTTATCTAAATGGTTTTGATCTCTTTTAGAGTCTATATCTATTTTGTATCGCTGCAAGTATATCTTAAATGTGCTCCCTTTATTTGGTTCGCTATAAACATTAATAAAGCCTCTATTTTGTTTTATAATTCCGTAAACAGTTGCAAGTCCAAGCCCTGTTCCTTCGCCAACAGCTTTTGTTGTGAAAAACGGCTCAAAGAGTTTAGCCATACTCTTTTTATCTATTCCGCAGCCATTATCACTTACAGCAAGCAGAACAAACTCGCCCGGCAAAAATCCAGCATGATCTTCGCAGTAGGCTTCATCAAAGGTTACTACACCAGTCTCAATGGTTATGTTTCCAACCCCCCCAATTGCATCTTTAGCATTTACGCAAAGATTGACCAAAATCTGATCAATCTGAGATGGATCCATTAAAACAGATAGATTACCATCTTGAGCGCTGTTAGGTAGCCAGGAGAGTTTAATATCTTCGCCTATTAATCTATGGAGCATATTTAGCAGCCCCTCAACTGTTTGGTTTAAATCAATAACTTTTGGTGATATTGTCTGTTTGCGTGCAAATGCCAATAGCTGACGAGTAACTTGAGCAGAGCGTTCAGCAGCCTTTAAGATTGCCAAAAGATCGTTATGAAGCGGCTCTTCTGGCTGCACGCTATCAAGAGCAAGCTCAGTATAACCAATAATTACACCAAGCATGTTGTTAAAATCGTGAGCAACGCCTCCAGCAAGCCTTCCTACTGACTCCATCTTTTGTGCCTGACGAAATTGAGCCTCAAGCTTTTTTTGCTCTGTTATCTCTGTTGTAAACCCCTCGATTATAAAATGACCATCACTATCTTGTTGAGCAATTCGTGCATTCATTGTTAGCCAAATAATCTTTCCATCAGCTCTATGTGCCTGATATTCAAAGTTTTTAACGCTGCCCTTATCTTTTAGCTCCTTTAAAAATTTCTCTCGATCAGCAGGATTTACATAGAGATTTTTTGCAAGCTCAGAGTAGTGTTTAGTAGCTTCAGCAGGAGAGCTAAAACCCACGATATTTGCCATAACTGTATTGATAGCCAGAGCATGACCTTTTGATGATGTGGTAAATATTCCAATAGGTGCATTCTCAAAGAGGTTACGATATTTTGACTCATTTGTTTTTAGGCTCTTTTGAGCATATTCTACATCTGCCACAGCACGTATTGCTAAAACTTGATCAGATAAAATTTTGCCAGCAAGCACTGTTGCAAGTGGATAGAGCAGCATTATCGGAAGTGCTATGTTATTTAAAACCTTTAATCTAATCTCTGCTGGAAGTGCTAATGTCATTGTAAGCATGGCTAAGTGCACCACAACTCCAAATAGATATAGCTTTTCAGAAGAAGGGGGATTTTCATCAGGAATTAGAAGTTTTCGTGCCAAAAGACCAACTGTAATTGACGATAGAACTGATAAGACACCCATAGCGGCACCTGATCCGCCCAATTGAATACGATAAGCTATTGGTAATACAGAGCTTACACCCGCTGCCAATGGACCAAAAAATAGCGAACATAGACTTAACATAACAGAGCGTCCATCAAAGATAACTCCATCTCCAAAGTTTAATGGACGCAACATTCCTAAAAGCGAAGCCAAACCAAATAAAAGCCCTTGTAGTATAGCACCTTGGAGGCTATTTCGAGACCAGCGTTTATCAATAAATCCAGAGACAATGGTAATTGCCACAAGAAACGATAGATTTAGGAGCAGATCGATGTACATAGCTATTTTCCGTTTTATTTGATTTTTACTGATGGAAATCTTGAGGCATCAGTGTGTGGATAAAATTTTGCACCGCTAAAAATATTCATAAACTCTTGATTAACATTTAGTTCAATATAGGTTATTGCTTGTCGTATTGCCTCGATTTCATCAAAACTATCAGGATTTAGCAAAAATTTTGAAGCACCCTCAAGAGAGGAGTTGCCAAGCACCTCAAATTTATCAATTGGAATATCAGGCAGCATACCAATTGAGATTGCAGATTTTGGATTTATAAAAGAGCCAAATGTGCCTGCTACATAAAATTTCTCAAGATCATCAAATTTTAACCCTGCAATCTTTTCAATTATAACTTGAAGAATAGAGTACATTGCAGCTTTTGAGCTTGTAAGTGAGTTTATCTCAACTTGGCTCAACTCAATATTTGGCAAATTCTTTTGTGATGAGTTATCAACAAGACAAAAATAGCCAACTCCATCTTTTTCAAAATATCTATCTTTGCAGTGCTCAGGGACAAGTTGTCCCCTAATATCGAGCATTCCAGATAAAAACAGCTCTGCTGCTAAATCGATCATGCCAGAGCCACATATACCAACTGCTGGTTTATCTTCAATTGTGTGAACATCAACATCACCAGTTAGATGATCAATCTTTACCCTATCAATAACCCCTGGTTTTGCAGCCATTCCCATATCGCTAATTCCCCCCTCAAGAGCAGGACCCGCAGCTCCAGCACAGGCAATGAGCCAATCGCGATAACCAACAACAACCTCAGCATTTGTCCCAACATCAACCATAATAGAGGGGTTATCTTTTTTGTGAAGCCCACAAAAGAGTATCCCAGAGATAAGATCACCGCCAAAATATGAGCCAATATTTGGGAAAAGATAGACAACCCCGCGAGCATTAATATCAACCCCAATTTCACAAGCAGCAACAGGTTCAGGCACGTTTATAGCTGGAATGTATGGCTCACGAATTAAAAATGTGGGATCAACTCCAAGAAAAAGATGGGTCATTGCACTGTTTCCAGAAATCGCTACAAGATAAACAAGCTCTTTTGGGGATAACTTTTTGATATAATTATTGATTTCAGATATTACCAGCTCTTTAAGTTCAATCAAACCCTCTTTTGTGCGTGCGTGGTGAATCCGTGCTAAAACATCAGAAGCAATTGCGACTTGCGGATTATCAAAGCTAAGCTCGCCGCAACTGACGCCACTCTCAAGATTTATGAGCCTTAGCACAATTCGAGTTGTTCCAAGATCAATTGCAACCCCAAATACTGCTCTATCTCTATCTGGTTTTAAAATATCAACAATCTGCCAACCTAAAGAGTTTTTAAAAAGCACAACTTTAATTTTGTGATTCCATTGACGCAGCTTTTGAGGCAGATCATTTGCAAGAGTTGTGGGGAAAAATATGGCATCTTGTTTAGTTATCTTTTTTATAACTGCTTTAATTCTCTCCACATCTGCTGTATTATTTCCAAGTTGAGGCTCTGAAATTTCAATATACTGAACAAAACTTTTAATCATAATAAGTAACTCTACTGTTCTGCTAAATCTCTGTTATTCATAACCCTATATTCTCCTGTATTCACATCTTGAGAAAATATTTATGATCTCTTCTCTATTCATAATTAAATATCAATCTCCAATTTGGGCAGCTCTTTTTCAATATCCTCTTTTAGTCGATTAAACTCTGCATTTAGATCAGGCATCAACTCATCAACAGCAGCAAGATTGCCAGCTTTAGCTAATCGCTCCATCTTTTGTGCCAATGCCATCATAGCTTCGCCACCAACATTAGCACAAGAGCCTTTGATAGAGTGAACTTGACGCTCTGCTTTAACGGCATCTGCTGAATCTAAGTAACCCTTTAAAACATCTATCTGTTTTGGCGTATCTTCAATGAACATCTTTACAAGCATACTTATCAAAGCCTTATCGTGCATTAGCCTTGATAGAACCCCTTTGAGATCAAATACAGGTAGTGTCTCATCGTCAGCAAGGCTTAATGTGCTATTGGCAATATAAGACTTTTGAGGAGTAATTATCGATTTTTGGCTCTCCAGCTTATCGTCTGACATAGCTATATCTTTTTCTGGCAAAAGCCTTTGAATCACCTCAGCAAGAGCTTGAGGAGTAACTGGCTTTGTTATGTAGTCGTCCATACCAGCCTCAAGGCATCGCTCTTTGTCTCCTTGCATTGCATGGGCAGTCATGGCAACTATTGGGGTCTTTCTATCCGATTTTTTCGCATCTTGAAAATGTCGTATTTTTCGCGTTGCCTCAAATCCGTCCATAACAGGCATCTGAATGTCCATAAGTACAATGTCGTAATGGGCTGTTTTAACAGCCTCAAAAGCATCTTCTCCGTTTGTAACTGTATCGGCAGCTAACCCCAATTTTCTCAAAATACCAAGTGCAACCTGCTGATTTATTAAGTTATCTTCAGCAAGAAGGATATGACAATTTCTGCCTGCAAACATATCTATTTTCGCAGTTATTTTATCCTCTTTTGTGGTTGTAGGCTTTAGTTGTGGGGATTTTTTAATCTTATCTGATATATTTTTGTCAATATCTTGTTGAGTATTAAGTTGAGCCTTTTGAAGCTTTAAAGCCAATCCAATTGCAACTATTAAATCTTGGTATCTGACGGGTTTTATAAGATAGCTATCAAAACCTATTTGAGTAAAATGTTTGGCATCACTTGCTCTGCCAATAGATGTGAGCATAATTATTCGTATATCTGATATGCGAGGGTCAGCTTTAATTGTTCGTCCAAGAGATTCCCCGTCCATTTGGGGCATCTGCATATCAATAATTCCAATCTTAAATGGATCATTTTCTTGGGCAGCCTTATATAAAGCTTTAAGTGCCTCAAATCCATCTTCGACCTCTTTTGGACGCATCTTCCAAGAGGTCATACGCTTCATAAGAATTTCGCGATTTGTGGCATTATCATCTACAATCAGAGCACGAACGTCAACAAGCTCCTTAGTAATATCTTGCTCTTTCAAAATATCTCTATTTGGGTCTGATTTTTCTATCTGTTTAGTAAAGCAGGCGGTAAACCAGAACTCTGAACCCTTGCCCTCCTCGCTATTTATACCGATTTTTCCCCCCATAAGTTCAGCCAACTGCTTTGATATTGCCAAACCAAGACCAGTTCCCCCATATTTTCTGGTGGTTGAGGCATCTGCTTGGCTAAATTTTTCAAATAAAATGGCTATCTTATCTTTTGGGATACCAATGCCAGTATCGCGAACAGAAAAGAGCAGGGTTACCTTATCATTACCCTTTTCAGCTCTCTTTTGATTACTCTTTTGATTACTCTTTTCAGGTGTTGCAATATCTTGAGCCTCTTGTTGAGCTTTTGAAGTTGCTTTTACTTCAGAGATACGCACAACAACTTCGCCTATATCTGTAAATTTGATGGCATTTCCAGCCAAATTTGTAAGTACTTGACGCAGACGATTAGGATCACCACAAAGCAGTGTTGGAACATCGCTTTCAAGATCGCACACAAGCTCAATCCCCTTTTCATGGGCACGTATAGCAAGTGTTGCGGCAAAATCGTCAACCATCTCTGATAGATCAAAATTAACCATCTCAAGATTGAGTTTTTTTGCCTCAATTTTGGAGAAATCAAGAATATCGTTAATAAGGCTTAAAAGCGATTCAGCACTTGATTTGACTATCTCTGCATATCTTTGTTGCTCTTCGTTAAGATCAGTGTCGAGCAAAAGCTCAGTCATGCCAATAACCCCATTCATTGGAGTTCGGATTTCGTGGCTCATGTTTGCCAAAAATTCACTTTTGGCAATATCTGCCATCTGAGCCTCTACAGCCATCTGATTTGCCCTTGCAATTGCCTCTTCAAGTTGCTGATTTGTCTCAGTAAGGGTCTGTTGAGTATATTGTTGATCGGTTATATCTTCTATATTTTCAGTAGATGATTGGCGGGGTCTTTTTAAAAAAATTATAAATGCTAAACCTAAAAATAGAATAATGGATATCCAGACCAGATTGCAGTTATCTGATTTTAAGAGTTCCAATGAGTCAAAAGAGAGTGCTAACTTATGTGGTGGGAGTAGAAGAAAAATAGTTAGAAAAAGTAAGAGCAAAAGCGTAGAGTTTAGCAATTTTTTTAGCATATTTTTTCCTTGTAGCAACTACCCTTGATTTTTAAAATGCAATAAGCAATCTCTTGATGCTTTCGTCAGTTTTTATGATGAGAGCACACTCTTTACTTTATCCATTAAATCTTGTTTTGAAAATGGTTTTTGAATAAAATTTACCCCAGCATCTAAGACACCTTGACGAACTATAACATCTGGAGTGTATCCAGACATAAATAGCCGATTAATATCAGGATAAATCTTTAAGATAGCGTTAGCAAGCTCTTTACCATTCATCTCAGGCATCACCACATCAGTTATAATTAGATCAATTATGCCAGAGTGTCTATTTGCAGCCTCTATCGCCTCAATAGGTCTGCTGACTGCTAAAACTTTATACCCCGCAGATTCAAGTATCAATTTGACTATCTTTAATATCGCCTCTTCATCTTCAACAACTAAAATGGTCGTAGCCTGCTGCTCACTATCTCTTTTTTCACCAGTTAATGAGCTCTGCTTAAGGTTGACTGGCTCGCTATTTAAAATTATCCCCTCACTTGAAGCTAATGAAGCTACCCCCTTTTTAGCAGATAACTTATCTTCTATCACTTGGCTTTTTTCTACATAGCGAGGCAGGTATATGCTAAAAGTTGTCCCTTCTCCCTCTTGACTATTAACATTTATAAAGCCGTTATTTTGTTTAACAATGCCATAAACAGTAGCAAGCCCAAGACCAGTTCCCTTGCCAAGCTCTTTTGTTGTGAAAAAAGGCTCAAAGATGTTTTCAAGCGTCTCTTTATCCATTCCACAACCATCATCACTGACGCGAAGCAGCACATAATCGCCCTCTATAACACCAGGATAGTCAGTATTGCAGGCTTGCTCTATGTAGCAGGTTTTATCTAATAGAGCGTTATCTGTCTCAATAATCAGATTTCCAACACCATTTATAGCATCGCGAGCATTAACGCAAAGATTTGCCAATATCTGGTCTATCTGAGATGGATCAACCTTGATAGTCCAAAGCCCCTCTTTTAGATTCAATTTAAGTGCAATATCTTCACCTATTATGCGACCAAGCATCTTAAACATATCTTTAACAATCTCGTTAAGATCAACCTCCCTTGGATATATAGTCTGCTTACGGGCAAACGCCAATAGTTGACGCGTAAGATTTGCAGATCGTTTTGCAGCCTCATAAATCTCTTTGAGATCATCAAAAAGAGGCAGCGATGGCTCGATTCTATCCATAGCTACCTCTGCATTTCCAAGTATTACGCTTAACATATTGTTAAGATCATGGGCAACGCCGCCAGCAAGACGACCAATTGACTCCATCTTTTGAGCCTGATTAAGCTGTGCTTGAAGTTTTTCTTTCTCCTGCTCTGCCAATTTACGCTGAGTTATATCTGTGTGCGATCCAGCCATACGAAGCGGAATACCGTTTTCATCTCTAATTGCAGCGCCTCTTGAACGTATCCAGCAGTATGAGCCATCTTTGCGCCTCATACGCAACTCCATACTGTAATTATCCATCTCACCTTTTAGGTAGCGATTAACATAATTGAAAACATCTTCTTTATCGTCAGGGTGTATGGTATCCGAAAATGTCTCGAATTTATTTGGCAGTTCGTCATCTTTATATCCAAGCTGCTCTTTCCATTTAGGGGATAGAAATAGGGTGTTCTGACGAATATCCCAATCCCATATACCATCATTTGAGCCATTAATTGCAAGCTCGAACTGCTCTCGACTTCGCCTTAAGGCATCTTCTGCACGTTTTCGCTCCGTGATGTCAGAAAAGATACAGGCAAACTGTTTTGGGGCTGTTCTAAAGGCTGTAACATCAAAGTATTTATCAATTTCAGAGGAGTAGTTATCAAAACGGGCTGGCTCACCAGTAAGAGTAACTTTCCCATAAATCTCAATCCAATATTTTTCAGTAGATGGTAAAATATCTAAAACCCGCTTTCCAACTATATCATCACCCTTTAAACCAGTCATTATCTCAAACGCTGGATTAACAGCTAAAAACTTGTAATCTATCGGTTTTTGGTTCTCATCGCATATAATCTCATGCAGAGCAAAGCCATCAAGCATCTCACGAAATAGTGTTGTATATTTCTCTTCAGCCTGCAGAAGCTCTCTGCTTCTTACCTCAAGCATATCTTGAACAAAAGACAAAGATCGCTCTCGCCTTGCCCTTGCACAGAGTTCAATTAGGTATTCTGGCTCAAAAGGTTTACGGATATATGCAGAAGCTCCACGTTTTATCCAGTTTAGTGCCAAATCAGGATTAGAGTCAGTGGTCATCATCAGACAGATGCACTCAGGCTGCTGTTTATGAAATATATCAAGCAGAGTATCGCCCATATTATCTGGCAAAAGATAGTCAATAACTGCAACATCATAACTCTTTGCATCAAACATCTTTTCAGCATTGTGAGCATTGATAGCAATGTCTGCATGATAATCTTTAGAGTCAAAAGCTCTTTTAAGTATTTTTGAAATAGTGCCACTATCTTCAACTATTAAAACCGATGGAATCTGATTGAACTCCACGTTTGTTAAGACTTCAATCACCTGTTCGGCAAAATGTCTGCTATCAACAACCATTATGTTGTGCTCCTATATTTTTAGATGCTCTATCTGTATCAAATCCCCATCTCTTTTTCTATCGCATCTTTTAGACGAATAAATTCCCCTTCCAACTCTTCCAAAGAGCTACGACTTTTAGCCAAATCTCCATCTTTAGCCAACAGCTCTATCGTGTAAGCCACTTTTTTCATAGCCTCACCGCCAATATTGGCACACGCACCCTTTATAGAGTGTGCTTGGCGCTCAGCATTTTGGGCATCTTCTGAATCAAGATAGCTCTTTAGCTTATCTATCTGTTTTGGCATATCCTCAAGTAGTGTTGTAGCAAGCATAAGTATCAGACTCTCATCACCCATAAGCCGCCCCATAACACCATCTTTATCAAATACTAATAGAGGTTTCTCATCTGAGACCTCTTCTATCACATCTTTAGAGCTATTTACCACAACCTCATTAATCTCGTGTTTAGATCTTAGTTTAATCTTTTCGATTACAGTTGTCTGCGGAAGCCACCTTTGAAGCACCTCAGCAAGAGTCTGCATAGATACTGGTTTTGTTACATAGTCGTCCATGCCAGACTTAATACATCGCTCTCTATAGCCCTGCATTGCATGGGCGGTCATGGCAATTATTGGGATTCTACCATCTATTCCTAAGGGGGGGATAGATTGTTGATGTTGATCAACATTTTTTATCTTACACCTTATCGTTTCAAGCTCGCGTATCCTGCGAGTAGCCTCTAATCCGTCCATAACAGGCATCTGAACATCCATAAAAACAATGTCGTATGGAATAGTATCAACAGATTTAACAGCCTCCTCGCCATTTGCAACAGCATCAGCCGATAGCCCCAACTTTTTCAACATTCCAATAGCAACCTGCTGATTAACTATATTATCTTCAACAAGAAGAATACGAATATTTCTACCTGCAAACATATTGTTATGTGCAGTTATTTTTTGAGCTGTTGATTCAGGTTTAGATTTTGTCTGCTTTTGGCTATCTTTTACTATATTTTTTTTAAGTGCCAACCCAATTGCAACTATAAGCTCATGGTATCGAACTGGTTTAGTAAGGTAGCTGTCAAATCCTATGTCGATAAAGTGTTTAGCATCACTCTTTCTTCCAAGTGATGTGAGCATCACAAGCGGTATATCAGAAATATTAGGATCAGCCTTAATTGCACGACCAAGTGCTTCTCCGTCCATTCCCGGCATCTGCATATCAACAACTGCAATCTTAAATGGATTGCTATCTTCAACAGCCTTATAGATAGCTTGAAGTGCTTCAAATCCATCTTTAACCTCTGAGGGAGCCATTCCCCACGAGGTCATACGCCTCATAAGAATCTCGCGATTTGTGGCATTATCATCAACAATAAGGGCACGAGCACCATTTATGTCAGCAAGAATATGATTATCTTGAGGCGTTTTACTATTTAGCTGACCCCCGGCTTGCTGTTTTTTCAGACGGGCAGTAAACCAAAACTCTGAGCCTTTGCCAACTTCACTTTCTGCCCCAATTTCACCACCCATAAGCTCTGCTAACTGTTTTGAGATTGCCAAACCAAGACCAGTTCCACCATATTTTCTGGTAGTTGAGGCATCTGCTTGGCTAAATTTATCAAAGAGCATATCTATCTTATCATTTAGGATACCTATGCCTGTATCGCTGACTGAAAATCTAAGTAGAACGCTCTCATCTGTTAAATTTTCAATCGCAGTTTTAACTTTAGATACGCGAACCACAACCTCTCCAACCTCTGTAAACTTTATCGCATTACCAGTTAGATTTGTAAGAATTTGACGTAGCCTTCCGGGATCTCCAGATAGCAGAGTTGGGACATCAGGCTCAATAGCACACACAAGCTCAAGCCCCTTTTCGTGAGCACGTATGGCAAGTGTTGAGGCAAAATCATCAACCATTGCAGATAGATCAAAATCAAGTCTTTCAAGCTCAAGTTTATTTGCCTCAATTTTGGAAAAATCAAGAATATCGTTGATAAGACTAAGCAGAGATTCAGCACTTGATTTAACTATCTCAGCATACCTTTGCTGCTCATTATCAAGATGGGTGTCAAGCAAAAGACCAGTCATTCCAATAACTCCGTTCATTGGGGTTCTGATCTCATGGCTCATGTTTGCCAAAAATTCGCTCTTTGCAACATCAGCCATCTGTGCCTTTGCTGCCAGCTCATTGGCTCTTGCAACTGCCTTTTCAAGCTGTTGGTTAGTGCTGTTTAGCTCTGTTGTTCTCTCTAAAACTAAATATTCTAACTTTTCGCGGCGTTGAATTAAAAACAGCGTTACGATAGAGATTCCGATAGTAAAAATAGTGCCAACAATAAGGCTTATCCAGCCTCCAAACATAGGGTGTAGTAGCGTAAAATCTCTTCCTGCATGTGCATATACGGCAAAAACTTTGCCAAAGACAAATATAGATCGAGTGTATGATAGAGGGGGGGAATTAAGGTTAGATGAGTTAAAGTTAAGCCCAGCCACTATCCCCTTAGCCTCAATATCACAAGAACTTGCAATAATATTCTGCTTTGTGCCATCATTTCGCATAATCGAAATAGCAAGGTGAACCGAGTTGTCTGTAGTAGCCAAATTTAGCAAAGTCTCCATCTGCAACACAGCCACAGCCAAGCCGTAAAGATGTTTGGGATTGTTGTTGACAAAGACAGGTCTTAAAATAAGAAGCCCTTTTTGGCTCTTTTCATCAATAACAAGAGTTATTGGATCAGTTGAAGTAGGAAGCCCTTTTTTTGCTGCCTCGTCAATTGCTCTTTTGCGTAAGGTTTCTGAGCCTATATCGTAGCCAATTACACTGGTATTTGGATTAAATGGTGCGATATGAAAAATAGGATAGTAAATCTCTCTGCCATCTGCTGGTGTTGGGTTGCCACTGCTATCTTGTTCCCATATTTGAAAAGTGGTTAATCCAGATTTACGGGCACTTTTCTCAAAATTGGATTTAAAGGCATCAGGCACAGGCGTTATCCAACCCCACGCATTTACAGCAGGATTTTTAGTAAGATGTTGGGTAAAATTATAAAATGTCCAACGAGTTATATCGTGGCTGTTTTCACAAAATCTGGCTAAACTTTCAAGCTCTACATCTAAGAGATTTCGCAAAATCTTAGTTATAGCCTCTGTGCGTGTCTCTGCAAGCTGTATAAATGACTTATTGCGTCCGTAATGTTCGTGTTGATATACAAAGTTTGAGATAAATATCGTTATTACAACGCTAATTACAGCTACCAATCCAGGCTCTATATAACGCATCCAGCGTGGTGGGGTTAAATCTTTAAACTCTTTTTTAAATTTAGCCCTTTTTGCTAAAAGTAGGTAGCCTGTTAAAATAGTTGCTATAAAAGCAACTGTAAGAATTATATAGGGGATTAGAGCACCAATTGCCAATTTTTTCCAGACAGATGTCTCAACTGCAATTGCAAGCACAGCAGCAACTTTTCTGTTCTTTTGATGATCAATTATGGGGATAAATGCTGAAATCCAACGCCCCCATTTATCAATGTATGGACCCTCAACTAAAGCTCCAGAAGAGCCATCAAATAGAGATTTACACCCATCTGGAGCATCGTCATATATCTGTCCTGGAAAAGTGTAATCTTTTGATTCAGGTAGTTCGCTATTTATAAAGAAAAATATTTTGCCATGATCTTTTTTGCCGTCATCTTTTTTGCCAAAAAGGGCAATAAAACGATAATTATCGTTAATTTGTTTTACAGTAGAGATTTGCTCTTTTAATCGCAGATATTTGGGGTTTTTTAGATCATACTCATTGCCATAAAGAGCATTGACCCTGTCAATATTTATCCCTTGAGCAACCATATTTGCCTGACGCAAAAACTCTGCATTAAACTCCTGTTTTGCCTGTAAAACAGCCAACCATGCAGATAACCCACCTGCTGTTAAAACCAATATAACGATTACAAATATCAAATTATTATGACGGCTCATTAACTTCTCCTGTATGATCTTTAAACATTAAAGGATAGACAAATATGCCTGACCTTTTGGGGTAATTCTATATTTTTGCAGACGGCTATTTGGTTTGTCTGGAATGGTCATTTCGATAAGACCAGATGCTGATACTGGCTTAATATATGCCTCTCTAAAATGTTTTTCATCTTTTAATCCAAGTTTTAGCTGAATCTCTTTACGGCTCATATCACCTTTTAAAAGAAGATAAAGCATCTTTTTGACTTCAGGGGTAACTTCAGGGTTGACTTCGGGGGTATTTAGATGTTCAAGTAAAGATTTAGCAGCATTACAGATCATTCTAAGCATAAATTCGATAAACACAGAACATTCAGCATTAGTTGTACTGCTGCTTAAAGCTCTATAATACTCTTCTTGATTTTCAAAAACTAAACTCTCTACGGGAATAGTGGCAAAAAGAGGATTCCATTTAGAGAGAATAAGAGTCTGCCAAAGTCTTCCCATTCTACCATTTCCATCTTCGGGCGGAGCTATAACCCACTTTCCTTCTAAAATTGCAGTAATCTGAGATTCATTTAGTGTATTGCCTTCAATCGCTAAAGAACCTTTTATTGTCTTAACACGGTTGATTCGCCTTAATCTCAGATTATTTATCGCCTTTTCAAAAATAGATATACGCTCTATAACCTGTGATATTTCTACAATAAGAGAAATTACAGCAGGGGTTATTTTAAAAGGCGGGGTATATTCTGACATAATAGTTTTCCAGATAATTAATTAGCTAATTTGCCTTTTTGCTTCCATTCTTGCTTCCATTCTGGCTTTAAGTCTTGGAAAGTAATTTAGCTCAGTATGTGGAATAAAAAGGGCACTTACGTAGTGATCCATATATGAAGGGGTCTCTGCAAGCTCAAAGTTTGTCATCATCTTAACAACTTCACCAACATTTCGTCTAAAAAGATTTGTGTATGAACTCATCTTTGCACCCAAAAGTGAGCCATTGCCAAGATAGATAACCTTATGAGGATCAATTTCAGGCAAAAGCCCAATAATCATAGCTTTTTCTAAATCAACATAGCTGCCAAAACCTCCAGCAAGAATAATCTCTTCAATATCGTTAATGTGAAGCCCAACCTCTTCAAGAAGAGTCATAGCACCGCTATACATAGCCCCTTTTGCACGTATAAGATTATCAATATCTGGCTCTGAAAGGGTTATATCTCTGTCAATTTGCGTTGTTGGCTGCCATGCAAGAACATACTCCCAAATTCCATCTTTTTCACGTATTCGCTCTGTTTTTAGCTCACGATTAAATTTACCTCGATTGTCGATAACGCCATTTTCAAAGAGCATCGCAACAATGTTGATTAGCCCTGATCCACATATCCCTTTTGGTCTGACATTTCCTTTTGTCATAATCATTGGCTCAAAGGTGATAGGATCAATTGAAAAATCCTCAATCGCACCTTTTGAAGCTCGCATTCCAAAGGTGATTCCTCCACCTTCAAACGCTGGACCTGCTGAACAGGCAGTGCAAGCCATCCAATCTTTATTGCCAATAACAATCTCAGCATTTGTGCCAATGTCCATAAACAGAGTTAATTTATCGCTCTTATAAAGCCCACTTCCCATAACTCCAGCAACAATATCGCCTCCAACATAACTTGATACACCAGGGTATAAAAGGGCTGTTGTGTGCGAGCCTAAATCAATACCAATTTCAGAGGCTTTAAATGGTGGATACAAGATTGAAGCTGGAACATAAGGGGCGCGGCGGATATATCGTGGATTGATGGCAAGCAGAAGCTGCGTCATTGTTGAGTTTCCAGCAAGGGTAATGGTTACAACCTCATCTTTTCTGATTCCAGCCTTTTTTACTATCTTTTCAAGAACATGATTTATCGTCTCAACCACCTTTTTTTGCAGAGTCTCAAGACCACCCTCTTTTTCTGCAAAGATAATTCTTGATATAACGTCCTCACCATAACTTATCTGTCCGTTAAAATCGCCATAATTTGAGAGCACCTCACCAGAGTTAAGATCAAGCACCTCACCGTAAATTGTGGTTGTGCCAATGTCCATTGCAACTGCAAAGTTTCGGTCTGTTGTATCTCCTGGCTCAATTAAAGTGATGAGATTTTTTCCATCTTTGCGAACAGGTCTGACAATTGTGGCTGTAACCTTAAAATCGCCTTCACGCAAAATATCTGGAATTTTTCTTATAACATCAAGCTCAATAAGCAGACGGTGTTCATCGTGTCGAATTTTAAGAAAGTTCAGAAGCCTTGTTACATCAGCTAAATTATCTTGAGCTGTTGGTTGAGGCAGTTCAAGGTATCTCTTTACAACTGGCTGAATCAGAAGTCCTTGCTCTTTCATGCTCTCTAACTTAAACTCCTTGATTTTTGCTGTATGTCTTGGCGAAGTGGCAATATTTAATACGCTTGCATCAACATTTGACTCAACAGGCACTCTAACCACTAAATCTGATTTGACCTTGGACATACAGGCAAGAGTGTATCCCCTATCTTTATCCTCTTGAGAGAGTTTTTCTGCCCCACCATCAACCTCGCCCTGCTCAATAATAACCCTGCATTTACCACAAACACCCTCACCACCGCATGATGCGTTTATATGGACACCAGCCTCCATAGCAGCTCTGATAAGATTTGCACCATCTTCAACTTCAACTGTTCTGTTATGTGGCTGAAAAATAACTTTATGTGTTATATCGTTCATAATCTCTCCTTTAATTTTTCTATTCTAATAAATTTGAATCTTAATAAATACCAAAGGGGTTGGTTAATAAACATTAAATGGCTGGACTCTTATAAAATCCATAGCCATTTTTAGCAAGAGAGAGGGGGATTTTTTCAATAATTGAGAGCTTTTAGTTAATAAATTTTA
>JADFZO010000051.1 GCA_015232465.1 Desulfamplus sp. | reverse complement strand
GAGATATTTTTCAGTATCAGAACTTTGAAATTCCTGTAAGCAGAGACGAGGAGATTTATATTCAAGACAGTATGTTGATAAAAACACTTGTCCATAACTATTCACACGATCCAGAGACACTTGAGGAGTTTTTTATCAGAAATACAGTAACTGCCAATTACGCAAATATTCACGGCTCCCCGTCAGACGGCTCTTTTGTTGGATCGTTCTCTACAGTAGATTTAACAACAATGAGAGATTGTGTTATTGGAAACTTCGCTTATATCCAAGCTGGTGAAATATCTCACCTAAATATAGCTACAGGAACAATCTGGATAAGAAATCCAGATGAGTTCAACTTCATGTATCAACACCCTATTGAGCCGCTAAACGAGTATATCTACTTTAAAGCCGGAGTTACTCCAAGAGGGATTTTTATCGATTTTGTTGAAGACAGAAAGGAGGCATTTCAGAGGGTTTTTGACGTAGTAAATATTGAACATTCAACGCCTGTTCCAAGTAGTGCCTCTTTAGATCGATATGCCGTAAATAAACCACCTACACACATTGGTGAAAATGTTCTGATCTCTCAAAGAGCATATCTGCAAAATGCTTGGCTTGGCAAAGGGGCAAATGCACAAGAGAACTGCTATATTATCAACTCCCGTCTTGAAGGGAACAACGTGACTGCCCATGGTGCTAAAATCATCGGGGCAGAGCTTGGTACAAATGTTTTTGTAGGGTTTAACAGCTTTTTAAGAGGAGCGGCAGGAAAAGGGCTTACAATAGGTAATGACTCAATAATAATGCCACACACAATTATTGATGTGCGAGTACCTCTAAATATTCCAGATAACCATTTAGTTTGGGGTATGATTAAGTCTGAAGCTGACCTTGAGCGTCACAGCATTCCGATTGAGGAGTTCTCTAAAATAAATACCAGTTTTACTATGGGCAATATGTTTTTTGAAGGAAATGGAGGAGGTTTTATCGGTGCATTCAGAGATAGAATACACCATATTTTAGAGGCAAACGGTGCATTTTTTGATGGTAGTGAAAACAAAGGACATGCCCAGAAAAATCAGTTCATATCATTCAATACTTTGCAACCATACCCTGAAGGTAAAAATAAAGGGCTTTACCCAACTATTATGATAAAGCCCTAATATTTTTTTTACCACAACACTTTTAAATATTTGTGTATCTTGGTTAGAATCAGATAAAAGTTAAAATCAAGAGCAAAGACTACTTTTTAACAGGTAGAGTGATATTAAATGTTGTACCTTTTCCTATATCACTCTCTACTGAGATCAATCCCCCAAGATTGGCTATAATTCCCCAAGATACATAAAGTCCTATGCCAGTACCTTTCCCCGGGTCTTTCGTAGTAAAAAAAGGTTCAAAAATTCGAGCAAGATTCTCCTTAGAGATACCGCAACCATTATCTTTGATAACAATCTTAGCCTCCTCAAGAGAGGAGTTTAAAGAGCAGGTGATTTGCCCACTATCCACCGCTATGGCTTGAATTGAGTTGGAAAGTAGGTTGAGTAGCACCTGAAGCAACTGAAACGGATCTGTCCACGATATAGGGTGCGGTTCAACACTTTTTAGCGATACTTTTATCTGTTTAAGAGATGCCTCTGGCTCAACTAATGCTATAGCCTCTTCTAAAAGCTCTTTAAGACTAACCTCGACAAACGTAGAAGGATCAACCATCTCCATAGTTTGCGTCTTAACAGCCTGAAGAAGTTGCTGTGTAATTTTACTTGCTCGATTGACGGCTTTGTTAATCCGCTCTAACCCTTTTTCAAAGTCATCTATACGTGGAATAGTTCTCATTTCTGGCTTTGATAAAATCTGCTGTAACCAGCCCGCAGAGTCCTTAATGACAGCTAAAGGGTTGTTGATTTCATGTGCCACACCAGTTGCCATAGTGCCTAATGCCACCAATCGTTCTGCAACAACCATCTGCTGCTTAACTCGCTCTTTAAATTCAATCTCCTGCTTTTCAGCCAAACATCGTCTTATCTTGTTATGTGCCTGCATTATTTTACGAATCAGATGTTCTAACTCTACAGGTTTGGTAAGATAATCAAAAGCACCAGATTTAATGCCCTCAACACCTCCATGTATCTCGGCATGACCAGTTAGCATAATAACTTCTGAACCTTCATACCTCTCCTTAATGTGTCGTAAGCACTCAATTCCGTCCATTCCCTGCATCTTAACGTCCAAAATTATAATATCAACTGGGTGTTTTTCTAATATCTGAAGTGCTTTTTCTCCTCCTTCTGCTTGAAGCACATGGATACCTCGGCGTGCAAGACGCTTGGAGAGGATTTCACGATAACTATCTTCGTCATCAACTAACAAGATGTTTATTTCATTTGTCATATCGTTTGTCATATCGCAACCATTAACTAAATTTTAATAAAGGTGGGTTGAAAGTTATGTTAGAGGAAACAATGGAGAGTATAAAGCGATTTTCAAGAATCAATTAGAGATTTATTACGATTTAACAAAGAAATATTAGTCAAATCTGATAAATCGTAATAAACACATCTATTTATATTCTGCTCTGTTGTAACATAGAATCTGTCTCAGCACGGCGAATTCGTTCCAATTGCTCTTTTCTTCTCTGCCTTGCACTGTTTAGTTTTTCGTTCAACGCATCAAAATCTGCTGGTTTAAGCATAAAGTCAAATGCACCTAACTTCATACCTTCAATAGCTGTCTGTATTGTACCATGTCCTGTTAGCATTATAACTTCTACAAGAGGAGCTTTCTTCTTAATCTCTTTTAATGTTTCAATACCGTCCATACCGGGCATTTTAACATCTAAAATAATAACATCTATCTGTTGATTTTTATCAAGATTCTCCAGACATTCAGTGCCGTTATAAGCTGCAATTACATTCTCACCATTCTCTTTTAATCTAAGACTTAACACCTCTACAAAGTCTTTTTCATCATCAACCAACATTATAGTACTTGTGAATTTAAACATAATTATCTCCTGTATAAAGATTATTGCATAAATGCCCAATATATAAATGCGATAAATATCATATTTATTACATTTATATTACCTAATTGAATAAAAACTAAATTTATGATTGTTCATAGTATAAATAAAGATATTCTATTGTCCTATTTTTCTGCCAGAAATTTTGATATAGATAGAGACGAACCTATTTTTTGTCAAGTGAAATATGGAACTTAGATGAGGCTATCTTCTGCCTTAATGTTTTCCTATCAATACCCAAAATTTGAGCAGCTTTTGTCTTATTACCTCCCACACCTGCAAGCACTAAAGAGAGGTGCTCCTCTTCAACCTCTTTTAAAGTTTTAAACTGGCTACTATTTTTAGAGTTTACGTTAAATCGCATAGATTGAGGCAGATCAGATACCCCTATCTGCTCTGCCTCAACAATCACAACAAGCCTCTGGATAAGGTTTTCAAGCTCTCGAACATTTCCCTGCCAATCGTTATTTTTTAACGCCTGCAAAGCATTGTCTGTAAATGTGGGGGGCTTTTCAAGCTCCATCTCTTCTGAAAACTTTTTTAAATAAAAACTTACAAGAGGCAAAATATCCTCACGCCTTTCACGAAGCGGCGGAATTGCAATATTTATAACATCAAGTCTGTAATAGAGGTCTTCTCTAAAAAGCCCTTTTGGAATCATAGATTTTAAATCTTTATGAGATGCAGCAATAATTCTTGTATCAATTTTTAGCATCTGACTTGATCCAACCATATTAATCTCTTTATTTTGAATTACCCGCAAAAGTTTTGCCTGCATACCAAGACTTGCATCTCCAATCTCATCTAAAAATAGAGTCCCTTTTTCTGCAATCTGAAAAAAGCCCTGCCTTGATCTCTTTGCATCTGTAAAAGCACCTTTAACATGACCAAAAAGCTCACTCTCAAGCAGAGAATCTGGAATTGCAGTGCAGTTTACAGAGACAAAAGGTGATTCTGCCCGATAGCTGCCGTAGTGAATCGCACGGGCAACAAGCTCTTTGCCTGTTCCGCTCTCTCCTGAAATAAGCACATTTGCATTTGTCTGAGCTGCCCTGTCAATCCGCTCAAACACCTCCTCCATTTTAGGAGATACCCCAATAATGCCAAGAAACTGCACAGGCTTCTCTTTTGGCGAGGCTATGCGTCTTCTTACTATTTTTTGTTTTACCCCATCTACTGCATGTAAAATATCAGTTTCTCTAAATGGTTTAGCAATATACTCCTGGGCACCCTCTTTAATACACTGCACAGCAGTATCAATCTCTGGATACTCTGTTATCATAATTACCTCAACAGTTGTAAAGTTATCCTTGATGTAACGTAGCAGGTCTAAGCCGTCAGCTTGACCTTTTGGCATCTTAAGGGCAGTAATAACTATATCAACTGTTTTAAAATCAAGCACAGCAAGAGCTGACTCAACGCCTTGAGCTGTAAGCGTATCGTATCCAGCAGATGTCAGTTTATCTTTTAAAAAATTAAGAATATCATAATTGCTATCAACTACTAAAATATGTAATCTATTATTTTGTTTCATAATTTTAAGCTGTTTGTCTGGTTTTTTCTCGTTATCTGTTGTATTCATGCTTTTAATTTAATCATAGCAGAAAGGAGATTTAATTGCACTACGGCAAAACAATTTTTAATATTAACTTAACAGATAAAACCATATCTTCATCGCTATTTACCAATGAAGATGTAAAAAATATTTTGGGAGGATTTGGTTTTAACACACTCTATCTTTATAAAAATCTTCTACCTGCCCCCCCTTCTGCACTATCGCCTGATAACATACTTATATTTAGCACAGGACTTTTAACTGGAAGCCAAGTGCCTGCATCTTCTCGACTGCACATAAATACCCGCTCTCCACTATCTGGTTTAATTGGTAGCTCCAATGTTGGTGGTCATATAGGTGCAAGACTTAGCTCGTTAAATATATTATCTATTATTGTAACTGGAAAGGCAGATGCTCTTTCATACCTGCTTATTAACGACTCTGGAGTTACTATCCATGATTGCCAATATTTAAGACAAAAAGATACTCTTTTAACAGAAAAAGAGTTAAGAAAAATCTATCCTGATAAATTGACTGAGATTTTATCTATTGGTGTTGCTGGAGAAAATTTAGTCAACTATGCCTGTATTATGCACGGCGATGATCACGCTGCTGGACGTACAGGTGTAGGGGCTGTGATGGGTTCAAAAAACCTTAAAGCAATTGTAGTTCAAGGGGTTAAACAACTGGTTCAAAAAGGTGAAGATAGAGCCAAAACAGTGATTAAAAATTACGTTGATAGCATAAGATCATCTCTGCCTGTATTTGAGGAGTTCTCAAAATGGGGAAGTGCTGCCCATATCCTTCCGTTAAATGAGGCTGGCGAGCTTGGAACTCGAAATTATCAAAAAGGTTACATGGAGGGTGCCCAAAAGATTGATGGGCGAAATCTAAAAAAATATGTAAAAAAAAGCAGAAGCTGCCATCTATGTCCTGTCCACTGTAAAGCTCAGATAAAAATTGAGGCTGGACGCCATCAAGGATTTATAGGGGCAAGACCAGAGTATGAGACCATAATAAACATGGGTTCGCTATGCGGACTTGATGACCCTGAAGAGCTTTTATATTTGAGCAACCTTGCAAATATTCTTGGCATTGATACCATCTCAACTGGTTCAGTGGTTGCATTTGCAATGGAGCTTTTTGAGAAAAATATAATCACAACCAAAGATACTGACGGGCTTGAGTTAAAATGGGGAGATGCTAAAGCCATTGAAAAGTTAATGTTTCAGATTGCAAATCAAGAGGGGATTGGAAAGATTCTATCAAAAGGGGTTAAAGAGGCATCTGAAATTATTGGGCATGAATCTGAAAAGTTTGCATTTCATGCAAAAGGGGTTGAGATTTATGGAGGAGACCCAAGAGGCTCTTTGGGTATGGCTCTAACTTATGCCCTCTCCCTTAGAGGTGGAGATTTTACAAGTATCTATCCTATACCAATATTTAGATATTCAGATGAGCAGGCTCAAGAGGATTTTGGGACAAAAGATAGCATAGACCCCTCAATAACTTCTGGCAAAGCTGCACTTATAAAAAGATGCCTTCTTGTGAGTGCTGTTATTGACTCTATCGGGCTTTGTAAAGTACCTGCTCTCTCAATACTTGGCAGATTTGATCTTAAAAATGAGAGTGAACTTATAAAAAATATAACTGGTATTGAGCTATCAGCAGATGAGCTTTTTAAAATTGGAGAGAGAATTATAAATATAGAAAAGCTCTTTAACATTGCTTGTGGTGCAACTTATGAGCATGACACTCTGCCTGATATGTTTCAGACAGACGAGCTTTTTGATGAATCTATAAATGGTGTGGAGCCAAAAAAGGTGCGAGGTCTTGCTGATATGGTACAAGATTTTTATCAAATAATGGGTTGGGATAAAAACGGTGTTCCAACTAAGGAGGAATTTTAAGGTGTCTAATACTATTTTGCTGATTTTTATTGCTATGATAGGCGGAGTCTTTGTAACAATTCAAGCCCAATTTATGGGGCTTTTAGATAAAAATATAGGGACCATTGAGAGTGTATTTATAACTTATGGGGGAGGCGGGCTTTGTGTTGGGCTGATTATGCTCTTTCTTCGGGGCGGAAATTTAGCAGCTTTTCAAAGCGTCCCAATTTATGCACTTTTAAGCGGGGTTGTTGGACTTTTTATTGTTGGCTCAATTGGATTTGCAACACCAAGATTGGGTCTTGTTCCAGCATCAACCCTTTTAATTGCTGCTCAGTTTATATCTGCTGCTATTGTTGATCACTTTGGACTTTTTGGTGCTGATATTCGTCTTTTAACAATGCCTCGCTTCTGTGGCATGGGCATTATGATGGTTGGAATATGGCTTATTATAAAGTAATATTTAGTAAAAATTAGTAGAAAAGAGCTATATCGCCAAATCTAACTGCTGAATTGTCCCTGCTTTTCCGCTTCTCTCATCAAGATAGATGCCTGTTCTTCGTATCTGACCAAGTGTGTTTTGGCTCTTTTGATCTTTGATTGTAAACTCTGTCTGCTCATTTGATAAAGCAATTGCACCAACATTGCTCTCTTTAAGGCTCTTTAAGGTTGCTGTATCTGGTGAGTCTCCTGACCAGACAGAGAGCTTTTCAAAAGCCGCGTCATTTTCATCAATCCAGCCATTTTTATCATCATCAAGCTCTGAAAGCTCGCTAAATCCATTGTTTGTGGTTGGACCAAACATTTCAGAGCCACTGTTTATAACCCCATCTTGATTTTTATCAAAAACCAAAAAACCGCTTCCAGAAGATAGCCACGATAACTCCTCATCTTTGCCATCAGAGTTAAGATCAAACTTAAATTTTACATCGCTCAACTCTGCTGGTTTTCCGCTAAAATTTATAACAAGAGGATCAATTAAGGTGCTGGCATCGCCAATTAGCTCTCTTTTGCTCTCTGTATAAAACTCTCGCTTCATATCAAGGTTTAGGGCAAAATTTATTGTCTCTCCACTCTCAGTTTTAACAACACCTGATGCGTTGAACTTACTACTTTCAGACTCATAATATGAGTTGAACTCTGTAATTCTGACGCGTCTTGGCGGGATTTCAATAGAGGCAAATTGGGAAGTATCCAATTGCAAAGGATTTGTCTGCAAGCTTTTAGGTGTTGAAAATAGGCTGTTATCTGCTCCTCTCTCAAATCCTGAAATATCGCTAAGTTTAAATTTTTTACCCATCAAGGCATCAAGCATACGCTTCATTGCAGCAAGTTTTGGGTCTGCTGGAGTGGCATCAGAAGAGGAGGAGGAGGAGGAGGAGTTTTTTGGCACATCAATTTGAGAAGGAAATAGCGGTGATTTAATATTTACCCTATCTTGTAGGCGTGTGCTGTTTATAGTATCAGATCGTTTAGAGGCAAATTGAGCTGCTCTCTCTGGCAAAATCTCGATCTCTCTTTTATAAGCCCCACCCTCTTCATATTTTCTCTCTGCATTTAATGCGAGTTGAGATGATGCTATCTTCATTTTTACCCCTCCTTAAGATAATTTATGGTTGCAAGAGCTTTGATTCAACTTTTTTTAAATTCAAACTATTTTTTAATATCGGCATGAACTTAATTTTTGTTGAAAAAAAAATCTTGTTGTATAAGACTAAAAAACAAAAGAACTACTCAATTAACCAAACAACCAAACTAAAAGGAGATAAAATCGATGGAAGAGAGTAATAGAGCAATAGATAAGATAAGAATATTAATGAACGATCTTATAAAAGATGCTGCTTCTCTGCCACCTATAAGCCTAAAAACAGCAACAGAGTATCACAACAATATTTATAATATTACAACATATGTCAATAGTATCCTTACAACAACGCCTAATATTTACGACATTATAGGTAACAACCCGCTTGGTATAATGTATGATAACCATAAACACCATGCTGCATTTATGAGCACAGTTTTTAGTATTAGCAACTACGAGCTACTTGCACGAACAGCCCCTTGGGTTTACAGATCATACTATTCGCATGGTTTTGACTTTGACTACTTTTTGATTGAACTAAATAGCTGGAAAGAGGCGATTAATCAATATTTAGATAAAAAATATGCTGATGAGATTAATCGTATCTATGATTGGCTAATAGATAGACACGCAGATATTATATCAATTGCACTATCAGATATTGAGTGTGCCCTTCCAATAGATGAAAAGTGGCTTGAGAGTAAAAATAGTTTTCAGTCAGCACTTTTAGATGGAGATCATAAAAAAGCCCTTTCAATTGCTCAAAACTCAATTAAAAATCAATCTGATCTGCAAAATTTTTACCTTCACATCATACAGCCATCAATGTATGAGATTGGCATGATGTGGGAGAGGGCTGAGATTTCAGTGGCTCAAGAGCATCTTGCATCTGCTATTGTTGGCAGAATTATGGCAAGCGTTAGCATGATGGGCAAAGATGGAAAGGTTGATAAAAGTTCTGGCAAGGCTGTTGTTACAGCATCGCCAAATGAGTTCCACGAGATAGGTGCGTGGATGATTGCTGACACACTTGAACAAGATGGCTGGGACGTAAGGTATCTTGGGGCTAATATGCCAAAAGAGGACCTTATTATATTTATACAGTCATTTATTCCTGATCTATTGGCAATCTCTGTTACAATGCCATTTAACCTTAGTTATGCTAAAGAGGTCATATCTAAAATGAGAGGTGATGAAAAGATGAAAAATATAAAGGTGATGGTTGGCGGCAGAGTCTTTAACGAGAATCCAAAGTTGTGGGAGTCAACTGGGGCAGATGGATATGCCATAAATCTTGAAGAGGCAAAATACCTTGCTAAGAGATGGCAGACCAATGAAAAATAAGAGTATAAACAGTGAGCTATTAATCGAGCAATATGGCAGTGCCATAAAAAAATATTTTGAAAATACAGATGGTATTATAATTGTTATTATAGATGAGAACCTTTTAATTCAGGGGTATAATACCCCTTTTTTAAGAATGGTAACATCGCGATGCTTTTTTAAAAGGGTCAAAAATGGTGAGATTAAGGGGCAGAGTATCCTCTCATTTCTTATGGCTGAAAGTCGTGCTGTTTTTAATTTTGAAAATAAAAACAGCAATCAGCCAGAGGTTACAGATAATTATAGTGATGCTGATAGGCAAGATAGCTCTTTTATAAAAACTAAACTAAACTTCTCCATTAATAACTCTCCATCTATGACAATGAATTGTTATATTTTTAAAACTGATACTTCAACTATAATTATAGGGGAGCATATAATCTTAACAGATAGTCACTTTATGGATAAGATGAGCATCTTAAATAATGAGATGGCAAATATGTTAAGGGAGATTCAACATAAAAATCGTGAAATTGAGCAGAAAAACTTTGAGATTGAAGAGAAAAATAGAGCACTTGAAAAGGCATACTCTGAGATTAAGACACTTAGCGGAATCATACCAATTTGTATGCACTGCAAACAGATAAGAGATGATCAAGGCTACTGGAATAGAGTTGAGGAGTATATCACTAAACACTCAGCAGCACAATTTAGCCATGGAATATGTCCTGATTGTATGAAAAAACACTACTCAGAGTATTTATGATTGGGTGCATATAAGATCAATGGTCTCTGGAACTATTTTAATAATATCAGATGCCACAAATCCAAACGCCCCGCGTCTTTGTGCAACTATATCCCCGCAAAGACCATGAGTATAGACCCCTGCAATTGCAGCTTGTGATGGCTCAATACCCTGTGCAACAAGAGCTGCAATCATGCCTGTAAGAACATCTCCCATTCCGCCAGATGCCATTCCAGCATTGCCTGTTGGGCAGATGTAGCTACTTCCATCTGGCAAGGCAATGGTTGTTGATGCTCCTTTTAGAACAAGAATCACGTTAAACTCAACTGCAAAGCGTGTGGCTATATCAACTCTATTTTGTTGAATTTCAGATGTTGATTTTCCTATCAGCCTTGACATCTCGCCTGGGTGGGGGGTCAAAATTGTTGGTGCTTTTCTGCCCTTTAGTATGTATGGATTTATTGCAATCGCATTAATAGCATCAGCATCAATAACCATTGGCAGACAAATCTCCTCAACCATGCCATGAACAAGCCTTATTATCCCCTCATCAACCCCTAATCCAGGACCCAAGCCAACTGCCCGTTTACTATCAACAAGATTTTTAATAATCAGATTTAAAGCTGTGTGGGATATGTGTCCTTTTTGATTTTCTGGCAGAGGAAACGTCATTATTTCAGTAACTTGAGGCTCAATTATGCTATTTATACTCTCTGGAACAGCAAGTGTAACAAGACCTGTGCCTGAAGCCATAGCTGCATTTGCCAAAAGTGCTGCTGCCCCTGTTTTGCCCGTAGAGCCAGCCACCAACAAAAGATGCCCAAAAGTGCCTTTATTGGCATTGCTATCTTTTGATCTTAAGTTAAATATATTTTGAACATCGCTCTTTTCAATAAGGTTTACTGATGGATTCTCTTTATCTGCAATAAATTTAGGAATACCAATATCTACAACTTTAAGCAATCCAGTAAGCTCTCTTCCCGGCTGAATTAGATGCCCTATTTTTGCAAATGCAAATGTGGCAGTAGCTTTAGCTCTTATTGCTGTGCCCATTGGCTGACCTGTATCAGCACTTAATCCTGATGCAATATCAATGCTAAAAACAGGCTTTGAGAGGCTATTTACAGAGTCAATAACCTCTTGTAAAAGCCCTCTAACATCGCTGTTTAAACCTGTACCAAGGATACCATCAATAAAAATATCGCAGTTGGTTAGCTTCTGTTTTAGATTTTGAAATGTCTCTAAATCTGGCACCTCAATTACACTCTCTTTTGAATAGGCAGCAGCTAACTTTTCAAACAAAATGAGATTTGCCTTAGCATCTCCTGTAACCTTATCTATTGAGGAGAATAAAAAAGTCTGAATTACAATCCCCATATCCATCAGATAACGAGCCATTACAAAAGCATCACCACCATTATTTCCCCGTCCTGCTAAGATAGATACTTTTTTAGATTTAATATCAGGAAAAATCTTTAAAAGCATCTCAATCGCCCCTTTTCCAGCACTCTCCATCAGCACAAGACCCAAAATGCCAAAAGATTCAATCGCCATTTTATCAACAGACTGCATCTGTTTTGCTGTTAAAAGATAGCTCATAAATTTTACCTATTTAAAACCTTTAACCAAAATAGTAGTCCAAATAGAGTCAAAAGATGAAGATAGCTCAACCACTTTTACCCCTGCTTGTTTGAGTTTTTTAAGAACTCTATCAACCTCACTGCGTAAAAGACCAGATAAAATAAGCCATTTATGGTCAAAAAATTGAGTAATTTCAAGCAGATGCCGCATAACATCATAATGGATATTAGCAACAACCAAATCAGCAGTTTTGAAGATAAAATCTTCTGCCCTACCCTGAATCGCCAAAATCTTATCTTCAAAAGAGTTTAACAAAATATTTTTTTTTGCTGTCTTAACAGCAAGAAGATTAAAATCAACTGCAAGAACCCTTTTACACCCTAAAGTTGCTGCTGCAACTGCAAGAAGCCCAGTTCCAGTTCCAATATCAATAACATTTGATATATGCTCTTTAGAGAAGATATATTGAATATATTTAAGGCAATCCTCTGTTGTTGGGTGTCGTCCTGTTCCAAAAACAACACCAGGGTCTAAAAGGATATGCTTTAATTTGGGGTCATTTATAAATGGGATTTTCCAAGGTGGGGATATACACAAATTACCTGATCTATAAGACTCAATTGGCTCTCCATGCCACGCCTCCCCTGTCATCTCATATTTATCAAGCAGGGTAAGCTCTGAATCTTGGGCTACTATTTTTTCAACAAGCTCATCACAACGGGCTGAAAAAAAGAGAAACGAAAACTCATCTTCCTCCCAGTTGCCAATAAAATCAGGATATAGACTTGCCTCTTTTATATTGCTATCATTAATAACCCCTTGAATGTAGTATATAAAGAGGTTTTCATAAGGGTTTGGTAAAAGCTCGTAGGGGTTTAAAACCATCACACCTCACAAATAGGCAGATATATTATAACCTCAGTGCCAATTCCAACTGCACTTCTGATACTAATATCGCCATTATAACTTTTGACAATACCCTGAACAACTGACAATCCAAGACCTGTGCCTTTGTTGTTCTCTTTTGTTGTAAAGTATGGGTCAAACACCTTATCAATAATGCTCTGCTCAATACCAACTCCACTATCTTGAACTGCTAAACAGGCAAATTCTCTCCCACCAGAGCTATCAAAATCAAGCGTTACCTGCTTTAGCTCAACAGATAGAACACCCCCATTCTCCTCCATTGCATGACAACTATTGGTTGCAAGGTTCATTATAATTTGATGAATCTGTGTGGTATCTGCAGCCACAGAGCCGCAATTTGAGTCAATCATCTCAATAATTTCAATATTTTGATATAAAGATGAACGAAGAAGTACAAGAGCCTCATTTATCACTGGTTCAAGTTTAATAGGATAGAATTTTTGCTCAGATTTACGGCTAAATGTTAAAATTTGATGAACCAACTCTTTTGAGCGTAAAGCTGCTGTGTAGATTCCATCAAGGTAGAGCCTCAAGGATTTATTGCCTTCATCAGAAGAAATATCCATCTTTAGCATCTCTGTATAGCTTATAATTGGAGAGAGCATATTGTTAAAATCGTGTGCAACACCTCTTGCAAGTCTTCCAAGTGCTTGAGTCTTTTTTAGCTCAAGAATCTGCTTTTGAAGAGCAGCCTCCTTTTTAACCATCTGTTTATGTTCAGTTATATCGCGGCATAAAGTTAGCAAAAATTGTGCTTTCCCACTATCGTCTAAAATTGGTATCTTTTGGGTGTGCACCCAACGAACACCTTTATTAGGAATATTTATCTCTTTTTCAGGAATATCAAGAGCTTTTGAGCTAAGTAGCACATCGTTATCCTCTTTAGTTAAAGCATCAGCCTCCTCTTTTGAGAAGAGATCGTAAGCACTCTTTCCAATTAACTCCTCTTTTGAGTAGCCAATCAGCTCTGCTCCTGCATGGTTTACACGGACAAACGAGAGATTTTTAGCCTCTTTTACACAAATTGCATTTGGAATATTCTCTATTATTGTATCTAAAAAACGCTCGTTTTGTTGAAATCTTTTTAGCAGCTCTATATTTTCAAGCTCTAAATAGTAGCTCTTTAGGTTGTTATCGATCTTTGATTTAATACAATCAGCATCAAATGGTTTTGAAAAATAGCCATGAAGCCTGCCGTTATTAATTGCATCAACTAATGGGTTATAATCTGTAAAACCAGTTAGCATAAATCTAAGAGTGTTTGGAAACTCTTGAGCCACAATTTCAAGCAGTTCACTTCCTGTCATGCCGGGCATTCTTTGATCTGTTATAATAACAAGAATATCGTTAGAGCGTAAAATATCAATAGCCTCCTTAGCAGAAGATGCTAAAAATATATGGTATAAACGCCGAAAAAGAGCCTTAAAGCTGGTCAAATTCTCAATATCATCATCAACATACAAAATGGTGGGCTTTGATGGTTTAATTGTGTTTGTCATTGGTTTTCCTTATGTGATAGGTAAAAATAGAGAAAATGTTGTTCCAGACGCTCGTAACTCTGATTTTATATCTTCTGATTGACTGCTGCTTACAACCTCAATCAATCCGTTGTGCTCCTGAATTATACCAATACTGATTGATAAGCCCAAGCCCGAACCTTTACCAACATCTTTGGTTGTAAAAAACGGATCAAAAATTTTATCTAAATGTTCTAATGATATGCCGTCTCCATTATCTTGAATAGAAACAGCAACATATTGCTGATCATCTTTTGACTCTAAAGCTGTCTTTATTGTGATCTCTTTTTTGTTTTTCACACCATTTAAATCACAATTTTGAAGAGCATCAATAGCATTGGCAATAATGTTGGTAAATACTTGAGTCAATTTGCCAGGGTGTCCATAAATTTGGGGAATCTCTTGTCCATACTCTTTTTTAACAAATATCTTCTGCTGGCTATAACGATTTTTAAGTATCACTAAAGAGGCATCAATAAGGGTATGAATACCTGTCTTTTTAAATTCAAAATCATCCATACGAGAGTAGAGTCTAAGGCTTAAAACAATCTCTTGAGTGCGATTGACCCCCTCTTTGATATTGTTCATAAGCTCAGGTAGCTCTTCTATTAAGAGATCAAAGTCAATCTCCTCTTTTATTATATTTAAACGCTCACCAACAGCACCATCTTGATTGTCGCATCTTGTGCAGTGCTCTTTATAAAACTCCAAAAGCTGCTCAATATCTTTAATATCTTGCTCAAGTCCTAATGCACTTGTCTTTATAAAATTTACAGGGTTGTTTATCTCATGTGCAATTCCAGCGGTTAGCACTCCTAATGCTGCCATCTTTTCAGATTGAACCAACTGTTTTTGGGTAGTTTGAAGATCAGATAGTGTCTTTTCAAGAAGCTGATTTTTCTCCTCAACCATCTGTTGGACACGCTTTAGATTAAGATGGGTCTTAACCCTTGCATAGACCTCCTCAAACTGAAATGGCTTAGTAACATAGTCCACTCCACCAACCTCAAATGCTTTAATTTTATCAAGCGTTTCTGTCAAGGCACTGATAAAAATAATTGGAATCTGTCTTGTTTTCTCGTCAGCTTTAAGTCTGCGGCACACCTCAAAACCGTCCATTTCAGGCATGTTTATATCAAGTAAAATAAGATCAGGTGGATCGCTTAAAGCAACATTTAAAGCCATCGTGCTTTTAGGAAATGGTCTGACCAGATACCCTTTATCAGATAGCATCTTTTCAAGAAGTTTTAAGTTTGCTGGCTTATCATCAACAACCATAATTGAATTTTTAAAAGGGATTTTAAACATGGTTTAAGGCATATCCTTTTTTATTTTATTGACACCTAATTCCCATAGCTATCTTTTTATCCTCTTCCATTGAGTGCCTAATAAACCAATTTACTAAAAAATTGATAAAGTGCTGGTAATCACTCATATTGTCAGCCATTGAGTTTATCTCGTTAGTGAGCAGATCAATCAAATCTCGATGAATCTCTTGATGTTGTTTGAGCCTATCGTAGTTGTAGCGTATCATAATATTCTCTTCGCTGTAGAAATGAAATTTTGTGTAATAGACAAGCTCCATAAAAAGACGCTGACAGTATGTGTGATCACTCTTATCTTTTATTACATCAATGATGCGTTTAATCAGCCCAAGAAAATATCTATGTTGAGAATCAATCTCTAAAATCCCTGTGTTATATTCATCTTGCCACTCAAAATCAGGTATTGGATATGCTCCATTGCTGTTGTTAAAATTTTGGTTATCCTCTGTTGTATCCATTTTGACTTATCCTTATTAAGTTTTCAATATATAGATCAACTTTTCATACTCATAGTTATCTGCCAACTCTTGCAAATGGCGAGCAAGCTTAGAATCTATCTTTGAGATTGCCTCTATTTTTAATTTAAGTATATCAATGTACCCACCCTCAACAGCTTTTATCATCTCTTGAACAAGACTCTCTGGAAGATTTAGATTTTGAAGTTGAGCTGCTCTAATGGTTGATAAATATTCTTTCTCTGTTTCTGATTGTCCACTATTTGAGAGAAGCTCTGAGCCATCTTTAAAACCATTATCCTGCACCTCAAGCTCATATATAAACTCAACTCCAAGATAGGTCTCAATAGCATTAAAAATCTCAGACTCTTGAAATGGTTTGCGGATAAAAGCATCAGCTCCGCTTGCCATAACCTCAATACGCTGCTCCTCCATTGCACTTGCACTAACAACAATTACAAAAGTTTTATCTCCCATTTTAGATGACTTAATCTTTTTTGTGGCTTCAACACCGTCCATAACAGGCATACGAATATCCATAAGAACCATTTGAGGCTGCCACTCATAAAAAATATCTAAAGCCTCTTTGCCATTTGAAGCCTCCTTAACAACTATCCCAACTGGTGCAAGAAGACGGGTCAAGACATCTCTATTTGTCTCTTTATCATCAACAACAAGAATTTTGCACCCATTTTGACCGCGGTTTTCAGATATACCACTTATAATCGAGCTTTTTTTAATGCCCAAAACTCTTCTTTTTTTGGGTTTTACAGGCACATCTTTTTCTAAAACCATAACTACTGGCAATATAATTGTAAATGTGCTCCCTTTTGATAGCGTGCTATCAACAAAAAGGGTGCCCCCCATAAGCTCAACATATTTACGACAAATAGCAAGACCAAGACCTGTCCCCTCTTTTGATCTGCCCATATCAGTCTGCTCAAAGCTCTGAAATATGCTCTCATGGTCATCTTGTGCAATGCCAACACCAGTATCAATAACCCTAAATACAATATAAGATTCTGATTTAAATTGATAATTTCTAATGTTTTGACGTAAATCCTCATCAACTCCACTTAAAGTTAAAGCAACATAACCAGAATCAGTAAACTTTATGGCATTACCAATAAGATTGATAAGAATCTGCCTAACTTTAGCCTCATCTGCCATAATGTAGCGTGGAATCCCTTCTGAAAGAATCTCTTCTGATAGATGAGAAATTTTTAACTCAACCCCCTTAGAGGTTGAACGCTCTTTGAACAATAGCCGTATATCTTCTACCAATGCAAAAAGATCAAAGCCATTTTTGTTTATCTCAACCCTTCCAGCCTCAATCTTAGACATCTCTAAAATATCGTTGATTAGATTAAGAAGATGCTCGCCGCTGCTGTTTATGGTCATAAGGCTCTTTTTTTGATCTATTGATAGTGTGTTGTCTGACTGCATCAAGCGTGAGTATCCCAATATTGCATTCATCGGGGTACGAATCTCATGGCTCATATTTGCAAGAAAGATACTTTTTGCCTGATTAGCCCTTTGGGCATCATCACTTGCCTTTTGAGCTTCATCTCTTGATTTTTCTGCATACACCCTTGCCCTTTCAGCCTCCTCTTTGGCTCTTATCAGCTCACCCTCTATCTTTCTTCTTGCATCAATCTCACCAGCAAGTTTTCTGTTCCAAAACAAAATTATACTTATAAAAATCAAAGAGATAGAGCCAACAGCAAAACCAATCTTTATAACTTGGCTCCAATCAATTGTATGCTCAAATCTAACAGACATCCATCTGCTTGCTATCTCATTTCGCTCTGCTTGAGTTATTGATTTTAGGGCTTTATCAAGAATGGATACCATCTCTGCCCAATCGCTTCTAACTCCAATAGAAAAATCATTGCTTGCTGGAGCATCTGCTGGTGCTGAGATTTTTAAGTTTGTGATGTTATGTTTTTGCATCAGATAACTTGCAACTGCCAAATTTTCAATATAGGCATCTGTAACTCCAGTGGATACATTTTTAAGAGATTGAAGGACAGTATCAGTCTCTTTTAGATGGAGTGCAGGGTAATTGTTCTGTAAAAACTCTTGATAGGCATAACCACTTACAACCCCAACCTTTTTACCAGCAAGATTTGCAATATCACCCACAAGCGGAGTATGTTGACGTGTAATTATAACAACAGGATATGATAGATAAGGGCTTGTAAAATTTAGATATTTTTTGCGTGATGGAGACTCTAAAATGCAAGGGATAACATCAATAGTTCTATCTATAATCCCCTCTTCAACCTCTCTCCATGTAAGATTTGGCACAACATCAATTAATATATTGAGCCTCTTTCCAATCAGAGCCATGTAATCAGAGCTTATCCCCTGATACCTTCCTTGTTCATCTATCCACTCAAACGGCGGCAAAGATGGGTCAATACCAACCCTTATTCGTGTATGGTTTTTTAAAAACTCTTTTTCTTTTAAACTTAATGCCAACAATGAGTGAACATCTGGAGTCATCTTCTCTATTACAGCCCCTGGTGCCCACTTTTTTGCAATCTGCTCTTTTTGATATTCAGGGATATTTGCAACTACTCGATTTATCAAATCTACAAGCATAGTCCAATCTTTGCGAACAGCAAATGCAAGTGGATTTGGCTCATCAGATGTGTGTGCTGCAACTTTTAAGTTTGCAAGATTCATGGTTTGGATAGTATAAACCGCAACCCCTAAATTGCCAATCACAGCATCAACTCCCCTTACACCACCTTTGTCCGCACTATCAGAATTATCAGCTTTTGAATCACTATATTTTAAAGAGCCATCAAGATTTAATTTAGCACTATCAGAGCGTGAGAGTGCCACCATTGCATCTTGAAAGGTGCTGTACAAAACAGGCTTAATATTTGTCGCCTCTTTGACAAACTCATGGTGAGAGCTGTTTGCCTGAACCGCCACAACTCTATTTTTCAAATCATCTATCGAATTAATAGATGAGTCTTTGCGAGTTATGATAACTCTTGGAAATGATAAATATGGCTCTGAGTAGTTAAAGTGCTCTCTTCTCTCTTGAGCTATACCTACACATGGCAAGAGATCGATCTTTCTCTCTTTTGCCTGCTCAATAGCTTCATTCCACGAAAGCCCCTTTACATGACGCATCTCTATCCCAAGTGCCTCATTGATAATTGCAACATAATCTGCTGCCATGCCCATATAGTTGCCGCTCTCTGATATAAACTCAAATGGTGCAAAGCCAGGATCCACGCCAATTTTAATAAACCGATGCTCCTTTAGCCAACTTGCTTCCTCTTGGCTTAAATCTATTTTGATTTTATTATCAGAGCTGTTGACATCAACTCCCCCTGGTAAACCAGCAAGATAGTGGGCAATCACCTTGTGGTAGATGCTATCTGGGTTATTTTTTAGTTCAATTAGATTTGCGTCAATTCGCTCTTTTAATAGAGAAGTTAAAGGTGAATCTTTAGGAAATGCAAATTTTAGATTTGTGGGGTTAAATACAACTGGTGAGGTGTTAAAGGTGTGTCCTGATTCATTTAATGCACCAAAAATTCGATTTACAACCCCAGCATCAGCCTTACCTTTAGAGAGCATATCAAAGACTTTCTCGTAGTTGTCAACCTCAATGTATTGAGCTGCAATGTCAAACTGCTTAAGGATATTTTTTATCCCCTGTTCCCCGTCAGTGTGGATACTTCCCTTCATAACAGCGATTTTACGTCCACTTAAGTCAAGAAACGAGTTGGCTTTAAACTCTTTAGTGGTGTAAAGAGAACCCCAATTTAAAAAAACTGCCTCATTGTTAAACTGATACTTTGCTGCCCTCTCCTCTGAAAAGCCAACATCAACCATTATATCAATAGCTCTATTTTCTAACCGCTCAAGAGACTCCTGCCATGTGCCATGGACAAACTCAAGAGTCCAACCCTCTTTTTTGGCAATGTAGTTTAAAATATCAGGAAAAATCCCCAATACCCTACCCCGCTCATCTTTAAAGATTTTTGGGGGATTTTGGTAAGCTCCTACTCGCACTATTTGAGGTTCAGAGGCTACAACTAATTGATTAAAGAAAAAAACAGGCAACAAAGATGCAACAAAATTTAGTATTAAAATAAACTTTATTGCAAAAGAGGTGTATCTTGTGGCAAAAGGGCTACTTTTCATGGGCTTTAAAATATCCACTGTTTGGATAACTCATCTTTCAAACTAAAAAAGATTCCTTAAGGTATGTGGTCAATCTCTACAACTATCTATTTACTTGATTGATAATCCTATATCAAGAGTTAAATATAGCCCGCATATCTTGCTTTTATGGCTGCTTTCATATATTGATTTATAAGGCTATGGCGATAAATTTAAGAACCTAATTATTAACAAATCTGATTTGATAAGCGATTTAGCACAGCACCTGATGGCGGATAACTGTTTATGGATAAAAAGGTAATAAAAAAAAGAGAAAAAGAGGACTACACCCATGAGGCATATTTAGGAATTAGAAAGATGTTCTTTCACAATGAGATAATTCCTGGTCAAAAAATATCTTACCGCGATCTTTCAGAGAGGCTTAATATGAGTCCTACCCCAATTATTCAAGCTCTGAAAAGACTTGAATTTCAAGGATTTGTAAGGCATGAGCCAAATCGGGGTTACTATACTGAAAAGATAAGCCTTGAGGAGATAACAGAGATATACGACTTTAGGCTGCTTATTGAGCTATCTCTTTTACCAATAACAATAAAAAACATAACATCTGATGGATTAAAAAGGCTCAAACAGGCTTTAGATAACCACCTATCTGCTGTTAGGGACATCTATCTTAAAGAGCGACTTATGAAGGATATGGAGTTTCATCTCGCCTTAGCAGAGCTATCTAAATCTACTCTTCAGATAAAAACCCTCAAGTATCTGTTTGATCTGCTTTATCTTAAATATAGGGGAAATATCCTCTTTGTAACCCCAATGGAGCGGGTTGATGATGAGCACAATAGACTCTATGAGATGATCTCCAAAAAAGATGCTGATGGTGCATCTGAGATACTCAAACAGCATATCTCGAACGTCAAGAAGCACGCAGTTATTAGCATAAACAGGCTTCTTGAGGAGAAACGTAAAAGTCGTTGAGATAGAGGAGATAATTTATAAAATATGCAATTAGATGAATTTATTAAAAAATTCGATCAACTTAAAGTTAAAGGATTTATTCCATCAACCCGCAAAGGCACAACAGGAATAGGTCATACCCTTGAAACATATTTGAGTATTATAGAGAACAATATTGCTTTGCCAGACCTTAATCAAATAGAGCTAAAATCGCATAGAACAAGCGTAAATAGCTTGATAACTCTATTTACGTTTAACAAGAAAGTTTGGAAAATACCGCCTTTAGAAGCAGTTAAGAAATATGGAAGTAAAGATAGAACTGGAAGATTGGGGCTTTATTACACAATGTCATTAAAGCCAAACAGTGCAGGACTTTTTTTGCATGTAGAAGAGGAAACAATATCTGTAAGGCATATTTCAGGCGAAATTATAGCAACTTGGGAGCTTGAAATATTGGCACAAAGATTCATTCAAAAAATCCCAGCACTACTGTTTGTATCAGCATTTACAGAGGAGAGAGATGGAAAAGAGTATTTTCATTTTTATCGTGCTCAATTGATGAAAGGGACTTCACCTGAATTGTTGGCAAACCAGTTTAGAGCTGAAAACATCTTGGTTGATTTGCGACTGCACGATAAGGGTACAGGGTACAAGGGCAAGAAATCACGGAACAGGATTTAGAGTTTATGAGGATAAACTAAACCTACTCTTCAATGATATAAAGGACTTATAAAATTCATGCTGGATCAGATAAAGGATAAATATGGGACATAGATATATTGACGAAAGTTGGGATTTTAAAAATGAAAATACCAAAGGCTTTACACACTGTTTCCATACTTATCCTGCAATGATGATTCCTCAAATTGCAAAACGTTTACTTGAAAAGTATGCCAATAAATCAGCATTGCTTTTTGATCCCTATTGCGGCACTGGCACATCTTTAGTTGAAGCAAATTTAAATAATATTAACGCAATAGGAACTGATTTAAACCCTCTTGCATGTCTTATTGCTAAGACCAAAACAACACCAATAGATGAGCAAACTCTTGATCTGTTTTTAAAAGATTTTAATGATAAAGTTTTTTATTTGCGTTTTGGAATAAACAAATCTGATTCAATAGTGTTA
>JADFZO010000050.1 GCA_015232465.1 Desulfamplus sp. | reverse complement strand
CTCAGCCTTTTTTTATCACCTTAACTGGCAAAGCTCTTATATTGCCTTTAACATGTATAAGAGTTTTGCAATTTATCTTTTGCTCTCTATTGTGTTATCTATTTTGATACTCAAAAGATACCTTGAGTTTGAAAAAGATAGAGCTATTAATTGGCATCAAAATCAAAATAACATTGTAAAATATAAAATCGTAATCTATCTGGTTTTTATAACCTTATCTTTACCCAACACACCAATATGGGGTTTTTGCAGAGGTGCTATAAAGTATTATTTTGAGCAAAATAGCCTGATTACAGTTACAAGTAATGATAAAAAAGTGTTGTCAGATATTGGAGTGAGAGTTATTTCAAACGGTAAATCTGATATTGTAGCTACCCCTCCTAAAGAGCCTCAAAATCTGATTTTAATCTTTTTAGAGTCAATAAATTTTGAGTTTATGAACAATCCAAACTTTCCAGAATTGACCCCAACTTTAAACCGATATTCAAAACGTTTCACATTATTAACAAACCATATTAGCACTGAAAACGCCACTCTTCCTGCAATAATCTCTAACTTGTGTGGAATTATCCCAGACTACTCAATGGGAAATGACACTTTGACAAATGAAAATTCAATATATAAAAATCTTGCCTGTTTTACAGATATATTAAAATCAACTGGATATTATCAGGTTTATATGGGCGGGGCAGAAAGCTCTTTTGCTGGCAAGCAGGATTTTTTAAGTCAGCATGGATACCACGAGATCATAGGCTGGGAATATTGGAAAAACAGAGATAATTACAAAGATGATAATAGCCATTCATATTGGGGGCTTTACGATTCTGATCTCTTTAAAGAGGCAGTAAATAAAATGGAGGAGTTAAAATCTCTATCTCCCTTTAACCTTACCCTTTTAACCTTAAACACACATCTTCCGGGGTTTTTTTCTAATAGCTGCTTAGGTTATCTTAATGATGGTGCAAACAGCACAAACAGCGATATGCTAAATGCCATCTACTGCTCTGATGCTGCATTTGGAAAGTATCTTGATTGGTTAGAGGCTAACGGTTTTTTTGAGAATACAACCATTGTGGTTGTTGGTGATCACCAGATGTTTAACCATGAGATTACCCGCTCAATTCTTGGAGATAACATAGATGATCAGAGAATTTTTGGCATGATCCACTCTCCAGAAGAAGATGGTATTCCTAAAAATATTGATAGCAAAACAGCACCTTATGATATGGCATCAACTATACTGAATCTGCTCAGTATAGAGCACAATATTGAGTTTTCAATTGGTCAATCAATCTTTGAGCCTATCTCTTCTGATCGTATTATAGTTGATAGAGATTTTCAGATAAGTGATCAAGAGTGCGATCCATCAACTATATCTTTACCTTTTGATGCTAACTCTTTTTCTTCTTGTGAATATAAAAGGCTCCTCTCAATCATGGATCGCAACATCTCACGTTTTAGCAAAGAAGAGCCATCTATTATGGAGAAACTTGAGCATGTTATTGTTCGCTCTTCAATTAAATATGATATAACACCCTCTATCTTTTTAGATGATATGGAGCAGCTTGAATATATCTCAAAAGATGGTTTTAGAAGAGAGCTTACATCTGAGGGGCTTTACTGTCTGATACTCGCCTCTGATGGCAAGGTGAAGCTGCGTGAGTTTTATGATGTCAACAATCCCTTTGATATGGATAACTTTTTGAAATTATTTGAAGATATGACTTTAGGTGATTGGTTTTTCATGGTTCACAAAGGGGATATAATTGAAAAAATGCCAACTTCTGCTGCCTATATTCTTAAAAATATGGGCTGGCATGCCCCTGTTGGCTCACTTAAGGATCATAGCTCAATTTTTATATCAAGAGAGGGGGCTGCTCCCAATTCTGCTATTGTAATAAACTCGTCTGAATCTAATGGTATAGAAAAGGAGTTATTGCTTGATGATTTTAAAGGATTGATGCCTCTTTTCTCACCTCATGATAAAAAAGAGGCTAAGGAAGAGGCGATATGGAGTAACCCCACATTTCTATCTATGGTTGTTGATGATGGCAAATTGTTATCAAGAAATATAGAGGCAAATGTCAATATTTGCGGTTTTGGCGGAGGCAATAGCCTATTTTCTTTTTTTTCAAAGCCAATTGAGCTACAACGAGGATTAAATCTTTTGGTATTTTCTCGATCATGGGAGCTTGTGGCAAATTTAAATTATGATTTTTACAACTCTGATGTAAATGTTGATGAGCTGGTTCATGCTCTTAAAAGCGATACATCTAAACTTGATATGACAGTAGTGGTTGCAGTGCACGATGATGCTAAAGTATATTTCCCAGATTCTGTCAAAGATGCACTAAAAGATAGAGGTGCAGATAAAATTGGTGATTTAGAGTATAGATCGCCCTATCTTTTTATATTTCATACAAAATATGGGGCGATTTATGAGTCTTTAGGAAAAAGTGGTGAGTGTATTGTTGAAGATGAAGAGCGGGCTAAAATAATAAAAAGGGTTTTAACTTTTCAAGAAGATTAATATGCTAAATGAAGATAAACTGATTCCATACAAAGCGTTTGATCTGCCTAAAGGTGGCTATCTTGTTTTTGCACCACACCCTGACGATGAGACACTCGGCATGGGGGGCACAATTATCCTTGCTGCAAAATTTGGGATTGATGTTAATATTGTATTTGTAACTGATGGTGAAAAGGGTGGAAATCCTCATACAAGAAAGATTGAGGCTAAAGCTGCTGCTAAAATCTTAGGTGTTAAAGAGATATTTTATCTAAATCTGCCTGACCGTGAGGTTGCATTTGTGCAGTTTCCTGAACAGACTCTGCTTGAGATTTTGGAAAAAGTTAAGCCAGCAACTATTTTTTTGCCATCGTTTCAGGAGATTCACCCAGATCACAGGGCAACAACTCACTCTTTTTTATCTTTTCTTGATAAGGTTGCTAAATATCGATTTGATGATAGGCTCAATCTGAGCTTTGAGCTGTGGTTCTATGAGATAAACCGTCAAGGCGAGGTGAATAGGTTAATTGATATTTCATACGTTCTTGATATTAAAGAGGCAGCTATTGACTGCTATGCAAGTCAACTTGAACAGTTAGATTATAAAATACATGCACTCTGCCTTAACTGTATGAGAAGCGTAACCTTAGGTGATAAAACTAACTATGTAGAGGGCTTTTGGTGCCATGATGCAAAAAGGGGTATAACTCCTGAAGAGTATTATTTTAGCCGTCTTTTTGACTATAAATCCAACCCCTTAAAACAGCACCATAGCAAAGATTCAGATCAAGAGTTAAGAGCTTTGAGGGTAAATATAAATGAGTTAGCATCTAAAATAAAAAACTACTTAAACTTTATCAACTATCTTGGTCAAAACATCAACGATAAAACCAATGAGCTCAAAAGGTTAAAAGATGAAAATAGTAAATATATTGAACTTAATAACCAGCTTGAGAGACAAATATCTGATATATCTTTATCAAAATCTCACAAAATCGCATCATACTACATAAAGTCAGTTGTTAAACTTCGCGGTTTTTTAGGAAAATTTAAAAAAGATAGAACATTAGCTAAGACAGCACCTTTTCCCAATTTTAATCCTTTTGATGATACTGATTTAAAGATAGCTCCAATTCAGATTACAGATGAGCCAATAATAAGACTCTACTCAAAAGATGAAATGAATGCAAAATTTAGCGGTCAATATGATCAAAATTCGTATCATTTAGACATATCAGAAGATAGTGGACAAGATAGTGGGCATAGTAAGGTTCAGCCACTTTTTAATGATAAACCAGTTGCATTTTCAATCAACTGCACAAAAGATAATTTAGCCTCTATTGAGCTTTTTATGGCAACATATATGAGGGTAAATTCTGGTATGTTAACCCTATCTATTTATAAAGATTGCAATTATTTAAATTTAATTGGCACAAGTAGGGTTATTGCCCCTACAATTATGGACAATAGTTTTGTAAACTTCTCTTTTGAGCCTATTGAAGATTCAAAAGGTAAAATTTTTTATGCAACTTTGGCTCTAACTGGTGGTTTTGGTGATATTTGTCCATGTCTTTGGCTCAATTCAAATCCTAAAATTGATGAGCTGCAAAAATATCACCAGTGGATTGAGAAAAATGAGAATATATCTTCAGCACCTATCAAAGATGAGATAAATGGTGAGCTAAATTTTTTAAAAATTGCCATCATAATTCCACTTATCAGGCTATCCTCACCGCCTTATCATAATCAGAATGGCAATCTTGAAATGTTGGAGCAGACATTTGAATCTGTTTTGAATCAATCTTATCAAAACTTCCAAATGGTAATTATAGATAGCAACCCATCTGATCTCTTATCTGATTATGATAAATCTAAGTTAGACAATTTTTATTCTAAATATAGCTCAAATCCTAAAATAACCTTTATCAATATAACTACTTATAACATCGCAAAGGCTTTAAACCGTGCTCTTGAGATTATTGCTGATTGCAGATATTTTCTTTTGCTCGAACCTTTTGATAAGCTCTCTTTAAATGCTCTGCATGAGTGCATAAAAGTTTTAAATCAGTTGCCAAATATAGACTTTATTTACAGTGATGAGGATAAAATCTCGACTGATGGAGTCAGATTCAACCCCTTTTTTAAACCTGATTGGTCTCCAAATCTTATTTTGTCAAGTATGTATGTTGGCAGTTTAGCTCTTTACAAAAAAGATATTTTTCAAAAAATTGGTGGTTTTTCTCAAGAAAATCAAATAGATATATTTTATGATGCTGTTTTAAGATTAAGCGAATTGACCCATAATATGGCACACATTCCTAAGATATTGTATCATAGAAGATATAATATCTTAAAAGAGGCAAATAGGGATAAATTTCAACAAGTTGAGAGTGAAAAATCACTAAAAACGTTACAAGCTGCAATAAGGCGAAGAGGGCTTAAAGCAAAACTCTATAAAGGGCAAACGAACAGCTCATTTAGGTTATCTTATAGATTTGCTCATAAAATAATTGTATCTATAATCATTCCATTTAAAGACAACCACGATCTTCTTCACACCTGCATAAAGAGCATATTGCAAAAGAGCAGTTATAAAAATTATGAGATTATCTGCGTAAATAATCAGAGCAAAAATCGTGATAAATTTATGGATATAGAGAGCTGCGGATTTCCACCACTGCGATCTATTGACAATATTAATTTGAACCTGCTTGATTATGATGAGCCATTTAACTACTCAGCAATAAATAACTTTGCAGTTAAGCACTCAAAAGGGGAGATGCTTTTATTTCTCAATTCTGATACAGAGGTGATTTCAGAAGATTGGTTAGAGGCTATGTTAGAGCATGCAAGTCGGGATAATGTTGGGGCAGTTGGTGCAAAGCTATACTATGTAAATGATACAATACAACATGCTGGCATTGTGGTTGGAGTTGCTGGAGTTGCTGGACACGCCTTTAAACAGATCAAGAGGAGTGATATAAATTTTTATCATGGATTTGCCTCTATGGTACGAGATGTCAGTGCTGTAACTGGAGCATGTATGATGCTTAAACGTTCTGTTTTTGAAGAGGTTGGGGGGTTTGATGAAAAGCATTTTAAGATAAGTTATAATGATTTAGATTTGTGCCTTAAAATGAGGCAGAGAGGTTATGATATTATTTATACCCCATTTGCAGAGCTTTACCATTACGAATCTTACAGCAGAGGCTACTCTTTTGATGCTGCTGCAACAGAAAAGATTAAGGCAAAATGGGGAGATTATCTTAAATCAGATACTTTTTATAATCCAAACTTGACCAAATCTAAAGAGGATTGGAGTCTTAAATGATCAATAAAACAGATTGCTTACCAGCAATTGATATAATTATTGTGAACTATAATGGCATAACATATCTTTCCTCCTGCCTTGAGTCTCTATTTCAATCTCAATATCCTAAATTTTCTGTTATTGTGGTTGATAACAACTCAACTGATGGTAGTGTAAGTTGGATAAAGGCAAATTACCCCAATGTAGTGCTAATTGAGAACAAAAAAAACGAGGGGTTTGGAAGAGCTAATCAAAAAGGTATAAAATTTAGTAGCTCCCCATTTTTTGCACTTTTAAATAACGATACTAAAGTTGATTCAAAGTGGCTGCTGCCACTTGTTGATGTGATGCAAAAAGAGCCTTTATGTGCTGCTGCATGTTCTAAATTGCTATTTATGAACAATCCTGATCTTATTAACGCAACTGGCGGTGGAATGAATTTTGTTGGATATGGCTATGATCATAACATATTTTCAATTGATCCAGATTCTGATTTATTAGTAGCTTTATCACCAATTAATCATAAGCCTTACGATGTATTTTTTCCAACCGCTGCTGCTGCCCTTTTTAGACGATCTTGTTTTGATGATATTGGTGGATTTGATAGCTCGTTTTTTATGTACCATGAAGACGTGGATTTAGGCTGGCGTTTTAACTTAAAAGGCTACTCTGTTAAGTATGTTCCTCAGTCTGTTGTATTGCACGCTTTTGGAGGCACATCTCTTAAATTTAAAAGTATGCACTTTAGAAATAGATTGGGGCTAAGGCATGCATTAAGAAGCCTTTTAAAAAATTATGAGATTAATAGCTTAAAAAAGGTTCTGCCAATATTTTTTCAATTAGGAGTTAATAACTTTAGAGCTGGTATCCCTACTGGTTTTTTTAGGGCAATTTTGTGGAATCTTTTTATGATGCCAGATACTATTATAAAAAGAGCAAGGGTTCAGCAAAAGAGAAAAAAGAGCGATAACGAACTTTTGTCTCTTATATGGCAAGATATCTATCTGCCTGTGCAGTTTCCAGATTATCAAATCCAAACCATAGATAGCTTTATTAAAAACTATCAAAATACCCCTGATAATAAAGACTTTAATTTAAATAGCCCTTTAGAGCTTATAAATAACCAAACATCTAATCTTGGTTATGGTTGGCACTCTTTTGAGGTCTATTTTGGAGATGGTCAGACTTTGTATAGATGGACACGCCAACGGGCACAGCTATTTTTTTGGCATAATGGAGGAAGTTCTATTTTACGCCTAAAAGTTTTAGGGCTTGCAAAGTTGCTTAAAAATAGAAGGCGTTTTTCTGTTCAATTAAAGATGGCTGATAGTAGTACATTTAAAAAAGTTTTTTTAATTGAATCTGATGGTTGGGAATATTTTGACATTGAATTTTCAGGAGATAAGGGGGTAGTTGAGGTGTTGATCTCAGTTTCAGATATGTGGTCTCCTCACAATAAGTTTAAAAACAGAGATTACAGACAATTGGGTATTGGCATTGCCTCTGCTACTGTTTCTCCCGATTAATTAAACCTTTTATTAAAAAAAGAGTGGTTCAATGAGTAAACAAGATAGTAACCGTAATGTGAGCGTTATCATTCCAACATACAACAGGTGCAAGATATTTTATAAGGTTCTAAAGGCTCTTGAGGCACAAACCATTGATAAGTATAGGTTTGAGGTTGTTGTTGTTGATGATGGCTCAACTGATGATACAGCCCAGATGGTTAGATATTTTGCAATCAACAGCCAGCTTAATATAAGGTATTTTTTTCAAGAGAATAAAAAGCAAGGAGCTGCAAGAAATTTAGGAATTGAACATGCAGAAATGCCAATTTTGATATTTATTGGAGATGATACTATCCCTGATATACGATTTATCGAATCTCACCTTAACTTTCATCAGAAACTTGAAAATCCCTCAAAAAGCTCTGTTATTGGATATACAACTTGGCACAGCGAAATTAAAATTACCCCTTTTATGCAGTATATTGGAGAGTTTGGGCATCAGTTTGGCTACTCGCTTATTGATGGACATGGACCTTTAAGATTTAATTTTTACTACACATCTAATCTATTAGTTCCAGCATCTCTGTTACAAACTCTTGATCACTTTTTTGATGAGGATTTTGATGTTTATGGCTGGGAAGATATTGAGTTTGGTTATAGACTTGAAAATATAGGGGCAAAACTTTTTTTAAATCGTGATGCTGTTGCATACCACTATCACCCTGTTAGTGTAGTCTCATTTTGCAGACGACAAGAGAATGTTGGCAGAGCATCTAATATTTTTATTAAAAAACACCCAGAGCTTGATTGGTTTTTAGGAGATAGGGCTATTTTAGAAAGAAATGCAAAGCCATATTTAAAAGCAGTTTTTTATAAAAATATTGTCAATCTGCTTGATAACCTCTCAATCCCTCTATCTCACGATATTTACAGATTTATTCTTGATACCCACTATGCAAAAGCTGCAACGCTATCATCTTTTTAAATATTTTGGGCAATAAATAAGGAGCAACTATATTGGATAGAGTCTCAATAATAATAATCAACTATAATGGTGCTCACCATTTAGAAGATAACCTAAACTCCATAAAACTGCTTGAATACCCTAAAGAGCTTATTGAGCTTATTATTTTTGATAATGGCTCAAAAGATAACTCTATTGAGGTTATAAACCAGTACTATCCATCTGCAAAAATTATAAAAAATGAGCATAACATAGGATTTGCAAAACCACATGAGATAGCATCTAAAGAGGCGTCTGGTGATGTGCTTACATTTTTGAATAACGATATGAAGGTTGATTCTTGTTGGCTAAAAAATGGCTTATCAATGCTTAATCGATCACAAGATGTTATGTGTGTATCATCTAAAATCTTGAATTGGCAGGGTGATGAGATCGATTTTTGTGGGGGGACACTCCAATATCTTGGATTTGCAGATCAGATTCACGACAGTAGTGTAAAAAATGGAGATGAGATTCTATTTCCTTGCGGCGGAGCCATGCTTATCTACAAAGATATTTTTATTCAAGCTGGCTTGTTTGATGGGGACTATTTTGCCATTTTTGAAGATGTAGATTTAGGGTGGAGACTCTGGTTGATGGGTTATAGGGTTGTTATGGCAACTGATTCAATAGTTTACCACAAGGGGCATGGCACGCTTGATACACAAAAAGAGTCAAAAAAACGGTATCTTATGCACCGTAATGCAATGATGACCATAATCAAAAATTACAGCGATGAGAATTTAAACAAAATTCTTCCACTTGCCTTAATATTTGCAGTTAAACGCTCTTTATTATTCATGGGGGTTAATAAAAAATCCTACTATTTTTGGGAGTCAGAGTCAGGGGCTGATAAGAAATTGCCTGATAACTATGAAGAGGCTTCTATTCATCTTGTTGCACTTGATGATGTATTTAGCCAATTCAAACAGTTGACTCAAAAAAGAGAGCGGGTTCAAGCGATGAGAAGATGCAAAGATGAGGATATTTTTAACCTTTTTAAAGACCCTTTTCGCAATATTATGGGCTATCGAGACTATTTGTGGGACGAGGTCTCTCTTTTTGGCAAATTTGCTTTAGATGACGTTTTTAAATGTTCTGAATCGTATAGCAGGCGTGTTGATGATGGACACTACCACGCACTTAAAATGATGGAGGAGCTGATTGAAAAGAGCCGTTCAACTCCTTTGAATCTTTTATCTAACAAAAATGAAAATTATGATAACTTGCAAAATAGTAATAATAATACCTCCACAATTAGTGAAAATTTTTTAAAAAAGATTATAAAAAAGATTTTTATCTATTAATTATTATAGATCAGCTCCAATAAACAAATGAATAATAGTATCTAATATCTAATTTTGGGAGTATATGAGAACAATGATAATAATAAAGAGCATTATAACCGCGATTCTTCCTCTTATGAGCATCTTCATTTTTATGGTTAACCCTGTTATTGCCAAGACCTATAAAATAGGAGTTGTTTTACCACTTTCAGGAGATAAAGCCGACACAGGGCAGAATCTGCTGAATGCGATAAAATTGTCTGTAAATCAGGTTAAAAAAGAACAAGGTATCAATTTTGAGCTTATTATTAAAGATGATAAGAACGATGCTGATGAAGCTCAAAAAGTAGCCGAAGAGCTTGTTCAGGAGCCGAATTTAATCAGCATTATAGGTCACTACTACTCTTCAACAGCCATTGGGGCAACAAAGATATATGATCAGGCTAAAATTCCAACAATCTGTGTTTATGCAAGCGATCCTAAGGTGGGTGAGAGTAGCCCATACGTATTTAGCATAAACTACTCTAATCAAGAACAGGCTGAATATATGGCTGTTTATATTAAAGAGATTTTTAAAAAAAATAATGTGCTTGTTATTAATAATAATAATGCGTTTGGATTGAGTTTAGCAGAATCTTTTATAAATAAAGCCAACAAACTTGGATTGACTATTTTTAAACAACTGGAATATGACCATGTAAAAAAGTTTGGAAATGAGTTTATAGCTTCTAATTTGCCAGATAAAGAGGCTAATAAAAATATTGGGGCAGTTGTTATTTTTTCCCATTCAGGTTCAGGAATTAAACTGGTTAAACAGGTGCGACAGCATGAAATAGAGGCTACAATTATAGGTCCAAATACATGGTCAACTAATAATTTTCTTGATGAAGAGCAGATTGATGAGGAGCTGACACGCGATGTCTATGTAACAAGTCCTTTTTTATGGGAAATAGGGAATTACCGTGCTTTTAAGTTTGCTAAAGACTTTAAGGAATCGTATAAAGAAGAGCCAAATATTACAGCCCCAATGTGCTATGATGCAGTTTTTCTTCTTGCAAATGCTATCAAAGAAAAAGGTGAAGATAGAGAAAAGATAAAGGATTTTATTGCCTCTCTAACTTGGAAGAGTGCGGTTCCGGGTATAACTGGCAATATTTTCTTTAATAAAAGTAGAATGATGGATCGGAATGTATTTATTAGCGAAATAAAAGATGGACGTTTTAAAGTGGCTTACATTCAACTTCTTAAACCACGAGAGCCTTATGTATTTAAACAAAAAGATATGCGGTTAGAAAAAGGTTATCTTATCGAAGTAGATGGGCAATTATATCATTGGGTTGACGTTATTTTTGTTGGAGTCGATTTTTTTAGGGTCAATGATGTCAATACACAGAAAATGAACTTTGATATTGAGTTTTATCTGTGGTTCAAGTGGATGTCTGATAAAATTGATATTTCCCAGGTTGATATTCTTAATGCTTTTTCTGGAACATCTATCCTGATAAAAGAGGATATTAAAAGACCAGTTAAATACAAATGTACGCGTTATAAGGGAAGTTATGTAAATCCTTATGACCTCTCAAAATTCCCGTTTGATACCCAATCTCTGCCCATTACTATTGGACATAAATCAAAAAACAGCTCTCATATTATGATAGTGCCTGATGCAAGACACATGACTAATAATCCTGTTAAGGAGATTTATCCTCAAGAGTGGACATACATTGATAAAAATTTTAGCTCAGGTCTGCATAGATTTGACTCTACTTTTGGTGATCCTGATTACAGGATGGGAAAAGGGTATAAAAGTAAAATTTATTTTTCAACATTAACAGTTAGTATTACGCTTAAAAGGATAATTTTTCCCTATATTGTTAATCTATTTATCCCTCTTGCCATTATTTTGATAATAGCTGTGCTGATAACTAAAATACCAGTTGAACAATTTGTCTTACGCTCCAATTTGTCAATGACATCACTGTTAAGCATTTTACTATACCACATGGCACAAAAAAATACCTTACCCAAGGTTGGATATTTAATGAAGGTTGATTATTACTTCATAACTACCTATTTTTTTATTTTATTAATTATTGCAATTAACGTTACATCTACTATATATATCCAGAAAAAAGAAAATGAGACCGCCGTTAAATTAAATAGAAGGTTTCAATTTGTTGCCATTCCAATAATTTTGAGTATTTATGTTTGTATTAGCATTTTTCTTTAACCAAATGTCTATTAATTATTTATAGGAGTTATTTCGGGCATACTCTATGAATCAGGAAGTTTTCATCGTTCTAACCGAATAGGTAAGAATGAGTAAGAAAAACAGAACAGGAGTGTTGATATGGATATTAAACAAGAGCCATTAGTCTCAATCATTGTTAGGACAAAAGATCGCCCAAAATTGCTATTTGAGGCACTTGCAAGCATTGAAAAACAGATTTATAGGAATATAGAGGTTGTTATAGTAAATGATGGAGGTGCTGTTGTTGAGACAGATAAAATTGATAAAACAGTTGGCGGTTTAGCATTTAAATATATCCAGCACGATCTCTGCCTTGGAAGAAGTCAAGCTCTAAACACAGGGATAGATAACTGCAGCGGGGATTTTGTCGCATTTTTAGATGATGATGATCTTTTTTATCCAAATGCAATTAAATCACTTGTAAAAGCCTCAATAGAAAATGGCGTTGTTCCAGTTTATGGGCAGGTTAGATGTTCAAAAATTGAAGAAAAAGATGGCAGACAGATAACTGTTTCAGAAACCGTTTTAGGAGAGCCTTTTTATTATCAAAAGTTGATATTTGAAAATCATATTCCAATAAACTCTATGATTATCCCGATTGATGTTGCCAAAAAGGCGGGGCGATTTGATGAAAATTTTGAGATATATGAAGATTGGGATTGGATTGTCCGTATGTCAGAAATTTTGCAGCCTATCTATATTTTAGTCGAGGTTGCTGAGTATAGAATTTTCTCTTCAAGCACTTTAACCGGCAAAGGAGGAAGTGAACTTCATAGATTATATCGTGAAAAGCTTTTAAACAAACATATTGATAAAATAGATGCTGGAGCTTTTCTTAATTATATTCAAGTAGTTATAGATAGAGTTGTTCTTGAAAAAGACCGAATAATATTTAAAAAAACAGAGCAAAATAATCAACTGACCAATCAGGTTAATTTTCAAAAAGAGCAGTCAGAGAACAATCTAAAGCACATCAAATGGCAAGACAGTAATATCGAAAAGCATTTAAAAGAGATAGCAGAGCAAAAAGAGTATATTGAGTGGCAAAAGGCTAATATTGAAGCCTATCAAAAAGAGATAGCAGAGCAAAAAGAGTATATTGAGTGGCAAAAGCAAAATTTAGATCGTCAAGAGTCGCTACTTAAAGAGCAGATGGAGCATATTCTCTGGTTGCGAGATGTTAAGGAGAGTCTATCTAAGACAATTGAAGATAAAGATAAAATTCTCGAACATAAAGAGGAGGTTATCAAAAGTTTAATATCAACGGTTGAATCTCAAAAAGATGAAATATCACGTTTAACAGATGAGAATCTCAAATTGGTAGAGATTGATAAACAGAAGAGTTTAATTATAGGCGATCTTAAAAAAGATTGCGAAGATTTAAGATATGAGCATACACTATCTAAAAGACAGATTGATGAGATTTTATCGTCAAGAGCATGGAGATTAATCTGTAAATTTAGAAAAATTTATTGTAGTATCTTTAAATTTTGAGCAGGTATGTTTTAGAAAAGTTCAATCTGCTAAAATAATAAATTGTAATAAATTGAAGGAGGCAAAACAGCCATTGAATGACAACAAAGATATTAATTAATGCACTTGATTCTGGTGAATGCAGAATTGTTACAATAAAAGATAACAAGTTGGAGGAGCTTCACCTTGCGAGTGAGGCAAAAGAGATAACACAAGGTAATATTTACAAGGCAGCAATTACAAGGGTTGAGCCAAGCCTTCAGGCTGTCTTTGTGGATTATGGAGCTGAAAAACAGGGTTTTTTGCAGCAACAAGAGATACACAGCGACTATTTTATGGACAATGATTCAGGCAATAGAGCACTCAACCACATTGTTAAAAAAGGTCAAGAGCTTCTTGTTCAGGTTATGAAAGACCCAATAATGCACAAAGGGGCAATGCTTACAACATTTATATCTCTTCCCGGAAGATTGTCTGTATTGATGCCAGGCACTACAACACGCGGAGTCTCCCGTCAAATAAGCTGTGAAGATGAGAGAAAACGGCTCAAATCTCTTGTTGAGTCTATGAAGTTGCCTGAAGGTTTTGGGTTGATTGTAAGAACTGCTGGTAAAGATGCTACAAAGACTATGCTTGCTAATGATTTAAAATATCTTATGCGGGTTTGGAAAAATATCAGCGATAAGAGCGTAGAGAGTGAAACACCATCTCTTTTGTATAAAGAGCAAAATCTTGCAGTTAGAACGTTAAGAGACTACTTTACACCAGAAGTATCTGAAATCCTTATAGATGATGAGGAGGTCTATAAAGAGGTAAAAGAGTTTATAAATGTTATAGCACCAAAGCAGAAGAGTATTGTCAAATTTTTAAGGGGTGAGACACCAATCTTTTCAAAATATGCACTTGAAGATCAGATTGCATCAATATTTGAGACTAAAGTGCCTTTAAAATCTGGAGGCGAGATTGTGATTGACCAGACTGAGGCTCTTGTTGCAATTGATGTAAATTCAGGAAAATCTACAGGAAAAAGAAATATTGAGCAGACAGCATTTCATACCAACCTTGAAGCTGCTGAAGAGCTTGCAAGACAGTTAAGGCTACGAGATATGGGAGGTCTTATTGTTGTAGATTTTATTGATATGAAAGAGGCTCGCCATAGAGCTGAGGTTGTAAAGACATTAAAAAAATTCCTAAAATCTGATAAGGCAAAGTCAAAGGTTGGGATAATCTCAAGGTTTGGACTTTTAGAGATGTCTCGCCAAAGAATTAGACCCGCAATAACTTATGGTAACTTTACCACCTGTCCCCACTGTCAAGGCAGAGGTATGATCCCATCTGTCGAAAATCTTGCCCTTGCATTCATGCGTCAGCTTAACCTAAATACAATCAAAGGAGATATTAAAGCAGTAACAGCAACACTGCCAAGGGAGGTGGCTGATTACCTTTTAAATAAAAAACGCAAGGAGATGGTAGATATTGAGAATAAACGCAATATTGTAATATTTATAGTCAGTGATGATAGCATGGTTAGGGGTAACAGCGATGTTGTTTATGAAAAGGGGTAAAATTTAAAAAAAGTTTTACAAGAGATTATGAGGCTTTATAAAATTTAAAGAAAAAGCTCTATCTTGACATAACCATCTCTTTTGTGTATCTGGAGCATTTCTAATGCTTATAATTATTGTAGGATAATGGATAACTATTAATTTTATTTAACATCTTTAAAAACATCTTATGGAGAATTTTTTATGATCAGCACAGCTTATGCAATGGGAGAGGCTGGAGCAGCGGGCGCACCAGCAGGTGGTGGTTTTACAGCTTTTGTTCCTCTTATTCTAATGTTTGTTATCTTCTACTTTCTGTTGATACGTCCCCAACAAAAAAGGGCAAAAGAGCATCAGAACATGATAAACAATCTAAAAAAAGGGGATAGAATCATAACTTCAGGCGGAATACACGGCACAATAACATCACTTGGAGATACGACTCTATCTCTTGAAATTGCTGAAAATGTTAAAATTAAAATAAGCAGAGGCAATGTTGCTGCACTTAACCAGAAATCAACAGGTACGCCGCCATCTTTACAAAAACAGAAAGATAAAGCAGACAAATCCAAAGATAAGCCTCAAGATAAAGAGCAAAATCAGGAGCAATAATATTTTAAGCCATTGGATTAGATAGCAAAACTTATAACAAGACTAAACTGTAATTTAAAAAGTACAGGAGTATTTTAGATTGAAAATATTTACGTGGCGGGCAGTGGTCAACATCGTAGTGTTATTGGGGGCATTTATCTATCTTATGCCAACATTTACTGGTATGTGGCCCTACAAAAAGATAAATTTAGGACTTGATCTTCAAGGAGGTATGCACTTAGTCCTTGAGGTTCAGACAGAAAAAGCTGTTGAAACTACTATTGAAAGAACAATTGATGAGCTAAAACAAGAGCTTAGAAAAAAAGATATTAAACATCTTGGAATTAAAGCTGAGGTATCAAGCAGCGTTGTATCAACAATTTCCAAACACACAATAAATGTTGATTTACAAGGTGAAGAGAACCTTAAAGCCTTTAACAACATTGTAACAGAAGGTTTTAGAGAGTTTGAGATGTCATCAACTACACCTGAGGCAGATAAACATCGCATTGTTTTAGCACTTCCAGATGAGGAGGCTAATAACATAAAAAAGATGGCTACTGAGCAGGCTCTTGAGACAATAAGAAACCGTATAGATGCCTTTGGTGTAAGTGAGCCTGACATAAGAATACAGGGAGAAGATAGAATCCAGATTCAGCTACCGGGAATCAAGGATACAAATAGAGCCAAAGAACTTATCGGCAGAACTGCAAGGCTAAATTTTCAGCTTGTTGATGAAAATGCAAATGTTGATTTAGCACTAAAGGGAACTATTCCCCCTGGTTCTGAGATTTTATATCAGTTTCAGGATAAAACAGGTTCTGGTGCAGATAAAACCCCCTTTGTGATTCAAAAGCGTGTGCTTCTTGATGGTAGTGCACTTACAAATGCAAGGGTTGAGATAGATTCTCAATTTAACGAGCCTTATGTAAGTATTGAGTTTGATCGAAAGGGTGCTCGTATATTTGAGAGGATCACAGAGGAGAACATTAAAAAGAGGCTTGCCATTGTTCTTGATAAAAATGTCTATTCTGCACCAGTTATACAGGATAAAATAGCTGGCGGAAAGGCGCGAATCACGGGAAATTTTACAATTGAGGAGGCTAAAGACCTTGCAATTGTGCTTAGGGCTGGAGCACTGCCTGCACCTGTAAAAATTATTGAAGAGCGGACAGTTGGTCCAACACTTGGAGCTGATTCGATACGAATGGGGCTAATCTCTGGTCTGGTTGGCTTTATTTTAGTTATTATTTTTATGGTCATCTATTATCAAAAGGCTGGATTTATTGCCAATCTTGCTTTAATAGCAAATATTATACTAATTGGCGGTGGACTTGCTGCATTTCAGGCAACACTTACCCTTCCTGGTATTGCTGGTATTATTTTGACGATTGGTATGGCTGTTGATGCGAATGTACTTATCTTTGAGAGGATAAGAGAGGAGATTGGTGTTGGAAAAACACCAGTAGCATCTGTGAACGCTGGATTTGAGAGGGCTGCATTAACAATTTTAGATGCAAATGTTACTACACTGATTGTGGCAATCGTGCTATTTCAGTTTGGGACAGGTCCTATTAAGGGATTTGCAGTTACTTTAGCACTTGGTATTGTCTCAAGCCTTTTTACTGCCCTTATACTCTCAAAAAGTATTTTTCAATACATTGTATCTGTAAGAAAAATATCTAAATTAAGTATATAAAAAAACACAAAGGAATATAACAGATAATGCAGCTTATAAAACCTGATATTAATATTAATTTTACAGGCAACAGGGTAAAGGCTTATACCTTCTCTATTTTGTTGATTGTAATTAGCTTAGTCTCACTTATCATAAATGGTGGACCCAATTATGGGATCGATTTTGCAGGGGGAACCCTAATACAGGTAAAATTTACCGACAAAATAGCTATTGAGAGTATCCGAAAGGGTCTAAATAGTATGGGGCTTAAAAATGCCTCAGTTCAAAATTTTGGTGAAGAGGATAGTAGTGAGTTTCTCATAAGAACAAACATTGCAGAGTCTGGAGGCGATGGACTATCTCAAGAGGTTAGCAAAGCATTAAAAGAATCTACTGGAGTTGAGCCTGAAATAAGGCGAATTGAGATGGTAGGTCCTCAAGTTGGTCAAGATTTAAGAACCCAAGCTCTGCTCGCTATATTTTACTCTCTTCTCTTTATAACCATATACATATCTGGCAGATTTGAGATGAAGTGGGTTCTATCTGGCGTTATTGCTGGAGCTTTAATGTCTGGGGTCTATTTTTTGTCGCTATTTAAAGTTGGAATACCATTTTTGATTACAGCAGCCCTTATAATAACGCTTATCCTATTTTGGTATATGAACCTTAAATATGCGATAGGTGCTATTGTGGCTTTAATTCACGATGTAATAATAACTGTTGGGGTATTTTCTGTATTTAATTTAGAGTTTTCTCTTCAGATTATAGCAGCGCTTCTTACAATAATTGGTTACTCACTAAACGATACAATTATTGTTTTTGACAGAATAAGAGAGAATATAACACGGTTAAACAAGCTCTCGTTAGAGTCAATAATAAATAGAAGCATAAATGAGACTTTAAGTAGAACCATTCTTACTGCTGGAACAACTTTGATTGTTCTTTTGGCACTATTCTTTTTAGGTGGAGAGATTATCCATAACTTTGCCTTTGCTATGATTATTGGTATTGTTATTGGAACTTACTCTTCAATCTTTGTTGCAAGTCCAATTCTTATTGCTGCAGATAAGAGATTGGGCAAAAAATGATTCACTGACGGTGGTATTTATGAGACAAATATCTAAATACTCTGTTACAATATTTTTCATATCTGCTTTAGTGGCATACAGCACACTTTTTATCTCATCGTGTGCTACGCCAGCTAAAAAAGCAAAGCCATTAAAAGAGAGTTCTGGATATTCTGATAATTTAAAAAGCTCTAATCAAACGGTTGAAGAGAGGCTTGATAATATATATAAAAGGCTTGCAAAGATTGAGGCGATGGTTGGGATTAGTAGCGACGATGATCAAACCATTGATGCTCAAAACATAGTTGAAGAGGAGATTTTTGAGATAGAAGATGAGTCATCAAATTTATATTCAGAACAAAAAGAGCCTTTAAATAAGATAGCCTCAAAATCTTCGTCTTTTAGTTCTAATAACTATGGAGCATCTCCTGAAGCTCAATACAGAAAGGCTCGAGAGCTTCTTCTTGCAAATAAATTTGATGCTGCTGAAAAAGAGTTTAGAGCTATTGCACAAAATTATCCAAAACACCCTCTTGCTGTAAATTCGTTTTACTGGTTAGGAGAGTGTCGATACTCTGTAAAAGATTACAACGGTGCAATAAAAATCTTTAAGGAGCTTGTTGAGCGATACCCTAACGGAAGAAAGGTTCCAGACGCTCTTTTAAAGACTGCGTACTCATATCTTTCAATGAACGATAGTGAAAATGCCTCTGAATATTTAAAAACAGTTGTTAAAAAATTTCCCTTCTCCTCTGCTGGAGAGAAGGCTGAAAAAAAACTTCAATCTCTTAGATAGATAAGACTAAATCAAAATAGCCAAGAATATAAATGTCTCAATTAATCGATCAATATCTTTCATGGTTTATACTTAAAAATATCCCTGGAGTTGGCAATATTTTGTTCAGAAGGCTAATTAAGAGATTTGGCTCTCCTGAAGCTGTCTTTAGTGCCACAAAAGATGAGCTTATAGAGATAAAAGGCATGAGTAGCAAGGCTCTTGATTCCATTTTAGACCCAACTTTTAGATATGCTCCAAAAGTTAATGAACTAAAAGCAGAGATAAGAGATATTGAGAGATCAGGTTTTAAAATAGCAACAATGGTTGATAGTAACTATCCTGCTCTTCTTAAACATATTCCAGACCCTCCACCTTACATTACCTATATTGGCTCACTTACCGATATTGATAGTAGTTTTGATGATGATCAATATCAGCCATCTATTCCGCCATCTATTGCAATTGTTGGCTCTCGTGATGCCACAGCTTACGGCATTAAGGCTGCAGAGACTCTTGCCTATGATTTGGCTTCAAATGGGTTTGAGGTTATAAGTGGAATGGCTATTGGGATTGACACTGCTGCTCACAGAGGAGCTTTAAGGGCAAAAGGCAGAACAATTGCTGTTCTTGGAAGTGGTCTTGGCAAAATCTATCCATCAGAAAATAGAACCCTATTTTATCAGATTGCTGATAACGGAGCTGTAATATCAGAGTTTAAGGTCAAATCTGAGCCAGAGGGTCGCCATTTTCCCATGAGAAACAGGATTATTGCTGGCATGGCACTTGGGGCTGTTGTTGTTGAAGCTGCTAAAAAGAGCGGCTCGCTTATCACTGCAAGGCTCTCTAATGAGTATAATAGAGAGGTCTTTGCTGTACCTGGAGATATTCACTCATTTAAAAGTGCAGGCACACACTCGCTTTTAAAGCAGGGTGCAAAACTTGTGGCAAATTATATTGACGTTATTGAGGAGTTGACCAATCTTTTGCCTGTAAAAAATGGCGATAAACCCACAAAAAAAGAGGTGCAATTATCTCAAAGCGTGAGCAAAAAAGAGCGTGAATCTCTATTCAAACCAGATAGTTATCAGAGTGCTATTTTAGATATTTTACAATCTAACAGTGGCTCTCCTATCCATATTGATGTAATTATTGGGCAATCTGGACTTGATGTTGGCGGGGTAACTGCTGCACTTATGGACCTTGAACTTATGGGGATAGTAAAGCATCTGCCCGGAAAGATGTTTTATAAACCCTAAATTTTATTGATATTTAATCACTTAAATAAAAAGAGCTATGATTTTTAAGGAGTAAAATTGAGTAAACCACTGTTGATTGTTGAGTCCCCCACTAAAGTCAAAACGCTTAAAAAATATTTAGGAGAGAGTTATAAAGTTGCAGCAACTGCTGGACACATAAAAGACCTTCCGCAAAAAGAGCTTGGTATTGATATTGAGAACAATTTTAAGGCTGAATATCTTAACATCAAAGGAAAATCCAAAATAATTCAAGAGCTTAAAAGTGCTGCAACCAATAGCGACACAATCTATCTTGCACCTGACCCTGACCGTGAAGGTGAGGCAATTGCATTTCACACGGCTGAAATTTTAAACAAAAAGGGTAGAAAATTTTACAGGGTTCTTATCCACGAGTTGACCAAAAAGGGAATTGCTGAGGCACTTGATAATCCAACTGAACTAAATAGTGATAAGTATGAAGCACAGCAGACCAGAAGGACATTAGATCGCCTTGTGGGGTATCAAATATCGCCTCTTTTGTGGAGACGGGTGCAGGGCAGTTTAAGTGCTGGTAGGGTTCAATCTGTTGCACTAAAGATAATCTGTGATCGAGAGCGGGAGATACGTGCATTTATTCCAGAAGAGTATTGGACAATTACAGCAGAGCTTTTAGCAGAGAATCCACCCCCCTTTTTAGCACAGCTTACCAAATACAAGGGTAAAAAGCTGATAATACCAAATCAAGAAAAGGCATCTAAAATATTAAGCGATCTTAAAGAGTCAGACTTTGTTGTAGATAAAATCAGCATAAAAACATTAAATAAAAATCCTCTTCCCCCTTTTATAACAAGCAAACTTCAGCAAGATGCAATTAATCGCCTTAAATTTTCTGCTAAAAAAACTATGTCAGTAGCCCAGCAGCTATACGAAGGTATTGAAATAGGCACAGGCGGACCAGAGGGGCTAATTACCTACATGAGAACAGACTCAACCAGAATTGCGGCTGAAGCTGCTAATGAAGCCCTAAATCTGATCAAGGAGAAATTTGGCTCTGAGTATGCAATGAAAGCCCCAAGATTTTTTCAAAATAAAAATAAGGCTCAAGATGCACACGAGGCTATACGTCCAACATCTGTTTTTAATACACCAGGCAAGGTTCAGCCATATCTTACGCCTGATCAATTTAAGCTCTATGATCTTATCTGGAAGAGATTTGTTGCCTCTCAGATGTCTCCTGCCATAATTGATCAAAAGAGTGTATCTATTAAAGCTGGTGATTACACATTTACTGTGGGGGGAAATACTGTAAAATTTCAAGGGTTTATGGCTCTTTACTCCTATAATGATGATAAATCGTCAGATAAAGATTCAGATGAATCAGAAAATGCAGAAAAGGTATTAGATAAAGATATACAAGCTATGCCAGAGCTTAAAGAGGGTATGAAGTTAGATGCAAAAAAGATTAACCCTGCTCAACACTTTACCAAACCTCCACCAAGATTTTCAGAGGCATCTTTAGTTAAGGAGCTTGAGGAGAATGGAATCGGAAGACCAAGCACATACGCAACAATTTTATCAACCATCAGAGATAAAGGGTATGTTGATCTTGTAAAACGATATTTTCTCCCTAATGAGCTTGGATTTATTGTAAATGATCTGCTGGTTACCTCATTCCCTGAAATTTTAGATGCAGCCTTCACAGCACAGATGGAGAACAACCTTGACAATATTGAGACTGGAACACGTAAATCTCTTGATGTTCTTAATGATTTTTACACCCCTTTTAAAGATAGACTTGATCATGCAGTAGAAAATATGCTCAATGTAAAAGGGGTTGGACTACCCACAGATTTAAAATGTCCAATCTGCTCAAAGCAGCTTAATATCAAAATGGGAAAAAACGGTCATTTTATTGCATGCACAGGCTATCCTGAGTGCTCATTTTCAAGCAACTACACCCGTGATGAGAGGGGCAATATTCATATTGCTGAAAACAGCGTTAAATCAGATTTAACACCTGTGAAAGATTGCCTAAAATGTGGCAAACCAATGGTTAAAAAAGAGGGGCGTTATGGGGAGTTTCTTGCATGTACAGGGTACCCAAAATGCAAAAATACAGAGTCTATTAATGCTCTTGAGCCTACAAAATCAACAGATATTCAATGTCCTATGCCAAAATGCAATGGTTTGATTGTGGAGAAAAAATCTCGGCGTGGCAAACTTTTTTATGGGTGCAGCAACTACCCAAATTGCGAATTTGCCTCATGGGATAAACCAGTAAACAAGCCATGCCCTAAATGTGGATCCACCTATTTAGTTGAAAAAGATACAAAAAAAGATGGGTTAATTATTGCGTGTCAAGTTAAAGGGTGTGATTATAAAAAGCTCTAATTTGAACAACTTAACTCTTCCCATTCAAAACTCACAATATTTCTCTGAACCTTTGAGAACTCAACACCAA
>JADFZO010000004.1:60530-66688 GCA_015232465.1 Desulfamplus sp. | reverse complement strand
GTTGTCTGAAGCACGGATTAACCTGATTGCACTGATTTCACTGATGTTTTTGTGGTTGTCTGAATCAGGATGGGCAGGATTAAAGGATGCCCGGGATAAAAACAATCCTGCCTTATCCTTTAATCATGGCTATCCTGATTCAGATTATTGAACTACTAAAAAAGGGCAGGTGAAAAATGAAAAAACGAATATTATACGGCAACGCAAATTACGAAGAGATTGTGAGTGATAATGGCTATTTTGTTGATAAAACGCAATATATTGAACGAACGGGAGGAGAAGATGCAAGCAGATCAGAGCGTTTATGATTACAACACAACAAATTATAGGTCAAATATCTGGTTAGATTTGACAGCACTTATTGCTGTGATTTTGAGCCTATATGGATCAAGCCTTTATAGCTATCTACTATTTCATAATATTTCAGAACTTTTTAGTATTATGATTGCCTTTGCTCTTTTTATCGTCTCGTGGAACACAAAAGAGTACACAGAAGAGCCTAATTTGGTATATCTTGGTATAGCCTATCTCTTTGTTGGTATAATTGATCTGTTTCACACATTAGCCTACAAGGGCATGAACGTCTTTACTGACTACCCATTTTACGCAAACCAGCTTTGGGTTGGTGCACGCTACTTAGAGAGCATAACTCTGCTTATATTTGCATTTTTGACAAAAAACGCTGGTGAAAAAAATATTGCTAACCCTAAATTTTACTACTTAGAGGTGATGCTTGGATATGGCACCATAACGAGCTTGATTCTACTCTCTGTCTTTTACTGGAAAATTTTTCCAGTATGCTTTGTTCAAGAGTTTGAAGATGGAAGAGGTTATCAGACTCAGTTTAAGATTATAAGCGGATACATGGTTATCTTAATTCTTACCATAACAGCATCTATTCTCTACAGAAAAAGGCTCTCGTTCAACGCTTCTGTCTATAAGCTGCTTATGTGGTCAATGGCTGCAACTATTGGCAGTGAATTTTGCTTTACACTCTATATCAGCAACTACGGTGCATCTAATCAGATTGGGCATTTTCTGAAAATTGTCTCTTTTTACATGCTTTACAGAGCAATTATCGCAACTGGGCTTCGCAATCCATTTCAGTTGATGTTTAAAAGGTTAAAAGAGAACGAAAAGCAGCTACTTATTGAGCGAGATAGAGCAGAGGCAGCAAGCAGGACAAAAAGCTCTTTTCTTGCCAACATGAGCCATGAACTTCGCACCCCCTTAAATGGAATTTTAGGGTACGCCCAAATTCTTAAACGCCGATCCGAAGCCACCACTTTTATAAAAAATGGGCTAAACATTATTGAACAGAGCGGTCAGCATCTACTTACCCTTATTAACGATATTCTTGATCTATCCAAAATTGAGGCTGGAAAGATGGAGATTTTACCTGTTGAGTTCAATTTATATGAATTTTTACATAACATTGTTGGAATTATCAGAATGCGTGCTGAATTAAAAGATGTCTCTCTATCTTCTATATTTGATAACGCTTTGCCTCAGGGTATTTTGGCTGATGAGACACGTTTGCGTCAGGTGTTGCTAAATCTACTTGGCAATGCTGTTAAATTTACAGATTCAGGCGGAGCTGTAACAATTTCGGTTGCTCTAAAAAAGGGGAGCGATAATATTTATGCAAATAATGGAAATAGAGCCTCAATTATTTTTAAAATAACAGATACAGGAATCGGCATGACTAACGAGCAAAAAGAGCATCTATTTCAACCATTTGAGCAGGTAGGGGAGTCATCTCGAAGAGTTGAAGGCACAGGACTTGGACTTGCTATTAGTCAGCAGCTTGTGGAGCTAATGGGTGGAAAAATAGAGGTGGAGAGCGAGCATAAAAAAGGTAGTACCTTCTGGTTTGAGGTAGAGTTTCCAACTGTAGAGATAAGCTCTTTTCACCTAAAAAGCTCCAATGAAAAAAATATAACTGGCTATAATGGGGAACCTCAGAGAGTTTTAATTGTTGATGATGATCTTGAAAATCGTATGGTTCTTGTAAATATGCTTGAGCCAATCGGTTTTGTGGTTTATGTTGCAGAAAATGGAAGTCAAGCACTTGATATGGTTGATAAGGTTAAACCAGATATAGTTTTAACTGACCTTGTTATGCCTGTTATGAACGGTTTTGAGCTTGTTAATGCTCTTAGACGTAAAGATATTTTTAAAAATATACCCATTTTAGCTGTCTCTGCCAGCACCTATCCATTAGATGAGTCAGAAAGCCTAAGGATTGGGTGTAATGGCTTTTTGCCTAAACCTGTTGATTACACAAAGTTGTTGGAGTGTATATCTAAGCAGTTGCAAATAGAGTGGATATACCAAGATAATAACAACCTAAACATGAAAAATTTATGTTATAAAGAGCCACAAGATTCTGAGATTGTTTTTCCGCCAAAACAAGAGTTGGAGAGACTCTATGAGTTGGCTGTATTGGGCAAGATTCTTCAAATAGAGGAGTTTACAGAACGAATTAAATCTATGGACTCAAAATATTGTGGCTTTGCAGATAAGATTCGATCTATGGCAGCAGCTTTTGAAGATGAGCATATTGTTATGTTTGTAGCTGATCATCTTAATAAATCCAATGCACAATAATTAAAACCCACTCCCATTAGGATTAAATATATGAAAAAAGAGCAGATCGTTTTGATAGTAGATGATAACCCGACCAATCTCTCAGTTTTGACTGAACACCTAAAAACTTGGGGATTTGATTTTATGGTTGCACGAAATGGAGAGAGCGGGATTAAAAAAGCTATACAGGGCAAACCAGACATTATTTTGTTAGATATTTATATGCCGGGCATGGACGGGTTTGAGGTTTGTCATAAGCTAAGAAGTAACCCTGAGACTGTTCAGATTCCAATAATTTTTCTGACTGCCAATATATCCCAAACAGACAAGATAAAAGGGCTTGATATGGGGGCAGTTGATTACATCACAAAGCCATTTGAGTCTGAAGAGGTGCTTGCCCGTATTAACCGCCATTTAGAGATTAATCGCCTGCGTAAACAGCTTGAGACTCAAAACTCCCAGATTCTACTTCAAAACAGCAGACTTGAAGAGGAGATTTTAAAACGTAAATATATAGAAGATGAGCTAAAAGAGCGAGAGGCTATGTTTAGAGGCATGTTTGAGTATCACAGTGCCCCTATGATCTTGATTCTTCCAAAATCTGGGTGGATCATCAAGGCAAATCAGGCTGCTGCTGACTATTACGGCTACTCAATCCAGGAGCTTGAGGGTATGCTAATAAGCAATATCAACCAAGAGTCTTCTGATGTGATCTTTGATTCTATAAAAAAAGCTGTAAGCAATGTGTGTAATGTTTTTGGATTTAAACATAAGCTCAAAAATGGGGAGATTCGAGATGTTGAGGTTCACACATCTCCAATTCCATGGTACGGGGGAAGACTTCTCTTTTCAATTATCCATGACACAACTGATCGTAAGTTGGCAGAGACAAAACAAAGAGAGCTTGAGGAGTCCAATTTAAGACTTCAAAAGGCAGAAAGCCTTGGCAGAATGGCTGGAGGAGTTGCCCATCTATTTAATAACTATCTTTATGTTGTAACTGGCAATTTAGAGATGGCTATTGAGGAGGTACCAAACAACGCACCTATCCGTGAGAACCTAATTGAGGCTATGAATGCAGCTCTTCGCTCTGCTGATGTTAGCGGCATGATGCTAACATATCTTGGTCAGACCATTACAAAATCAGAGGCTCTTGATATTACAGAGTTTTGCCGCAATAATCTTTCTACATTTCAATCCTCAATAAGAGATAAAATATCAGTAAAGGTTGATCTGCCTGATAATGAGGTGGTTGTTAATGCAAATGCTACTCAAATGCAGCAGATTATGCACCATCTATTTTCCAATGCTTGTGAGAGTAAGAGAGGTGATAGCTGTAAAATCAGTTTAGGTACAAAGATTGTAAACTCTTCAGATATTCAAAATATGAACATCTTTCCAGCAGGCTCTACACTCTCAGAAGATAAATATGGCTGCATAGAGGTTAGTGATAGTGGTTGTGGAATCTCAGAAGATGATATGCACAAAATCTTTGACCCATTTTTTACAACCAAATTTACAGGCAGAGGTTTAGGGCTTGCGGTTATATTGGGGATAGTCAAATCGTGGGGCGGAATTATCTGTGTTGATAGCAAACTCAATCATGGAAGTTGTTTTATGGTCTGCCTTCCACTATCTTTAGGTAGCTCTATTAAGCAGACAAAAGAGGGGCACAGAGATATTGATACAAAAAATAGAGCAACAATATTGCTTGTAGAGGATCACGATATGGTAAGAAAGATGACAGATGTGATGCTAAGAAGGTTGGGTTTTGATGTTGTGCCTGCTGCAAATGGCAATGAGGCTATAAAACTATTTTCAAGACACAATGAATCTATAAGCTGTCTAATTACTGATCTCTCAATGCCGGGTATAGATGGTTGGGAGACATTGGCAGAGATAAGAAAGATTCAACCAAATATCCCAGCAGTCTTAACAAGTGGATATGACGAGGCTTCTGCTATGTCTGGTGAAAATATAGAGAGACCGCAAGTCTTTTTACATAAACCCTACTCAATGGATAATTTAAAGATAGCTTTAGAACAAGCACTATTTAAAGATGCTTGATCTAATCACTAAATCCTATAATGGTTGGAATTGGTTATGGTAAAAGCTATTAAAAAAAATCTTATTAATGATGCTACAATCGATCTTTTATCACGGTTTGAGATATTAAAAGATTTGACAAAAGATGAGCTAAAAAAACTTCTACGTGGCAAAGAGACCGATTATGAGGCGAGCATTGCAAAACTTATCCGTTATGAACCTGAGGAGGTTGTTATACGTGAGGGCGATTTTGACTCATGGACATATTGGATAGTTAAGGGCAGCTATAAGGTTGTAATTGGAGGCTCTGTTATCACAATCCTCTCAACACCTGGTGATATTTTTGGGGAGATGAGCGTTCTTGAGGGGATTCCACGCACTGCATCTGTGCTATCTGTTGAAGAGGGGATATGTCTTGGGATTGATATGTCTATTCTTGGCAACCTTGATGATGAGTATATCACCCATGTTATCTCTTTGGGATTTAAACAAAAAAAACTTGAACGGATAAACACCACAAGAAACCAGTTGATTAAAGAGAAAAACGAGCTTGATTCTAAATATACGAGCTTAATCAAACTTGAGCGAATATTAAGAAAAAAAGAGGCTCTATTTAAAATCAAAGATTATGGGTTTGCAAAAAGAGAGGACGATATCGCAAAAAGAGAAGCTGAAATGGTAAGAAGAGAGGCTGAAATGGCAAAAAGAGAGGCTGAGGCTGCAAAAAGAGAGTTTGAGATAACAAGACGAGAGGTCGAGCTAACAAAAAAAGAGGAGAATATAAAAATATAATGGATCCACTATTTCAACCAATTAACATCAATTTTCTTTCAATAAAAAATAGAATTTTTCTGCCAGCAATGCACCTTAACATGGCAGATAACTTTCAAGTTACAGACCAGATTCTTGACTTTTATGAGGAGAGGGCAAGAGGCGGTGTTGGCATGATCTCTGTTGGTTATGCAACTGTTGATGAGTTTTCAGGCAATAGCTTAAATATCGGTGCTCATAACGATCAGTTTATTGATGGATTAAGTCGCCTTGCAGATGTAATAAAAGCTAATGGTTCAAGATCGTGCGTTCAGCTAAACCATGCTGGACGATACAACTCCTCTTTTTTTCTAAATGGAGGGCAGCCAATGGCTCCATCTGCAATTGCCTCCAATTTAACAAAAGAGGTTCCAAAAGCTCTTGAAAAAGATGAGATTAAAAAGATTATAGCCCGTTTTGCTGATGCTGCACTTAGGGTAAAAAAGGCTGGCTTTGATGCTGTTGAGGTTTTAAGTGGAACTGGTTATCTTATCAGCGAATTTTTATCGCCTCTAACCAACAAAAGAGATGATGAGTATGGAGGCTCATTTGAGAACCGTATCAGATTTGGCATTGAAATTATGCAGGCTATCAGAGAGTCGGTTGGACAAAATTTCCCCCTGATTGTCCGTATGAATGGAAATGATTTTATGCCAAATGGTCAAGGAAGAGAGGAGCTTATAAAGTATGCAGTTGCTCTTGAGGAGCTAACA
>JADFZO010000004.1:51913-60432 GCA_015232465.1 Desulfamplus sp. | reverse complement strand
AATGGTCAAGGAAGAGAGGAGCTTATAAAGTATGCAGTTGCTCTTGAGGAGCTAACAGGGGTAGATGCTCTTTGCATAAATGTTGGCTGGCATGAGGCAAGAGTGCCGCAAATAACAGCAGCAGTTCCGCGTGCCACTTATGGCTATCTTGCAAGGGGGATAAAAGATGTTGTAAAAATTCCTGTTATAGCAAGCCATCGGATAAACGATCCAAAAGTGGCTCGTGAGATGATAGCAGATGGTTTGTGCGATATGGTGGCTATGGGGCGTAGTTTGATTGTTGATCCATATCTGCCTCAAAAGGCAAAAGAGCAAAAAGAGCATGAAATTATCCACTGCATTGCATGTGCCCAAGGGTGTTTTGATAATCTATTTAAGCTCAAGCATGTTGAGTGCCTCTGTAACCCAAGGGTGGGGCATGAAAAAAAACGGGCTATTATTAAAAGCAATAAGATTAAAAAGGTTATGGTTATTGGAGGTGGGGCTGCTGGCATGATCTCGGCTATAACTCTTGCAGATAGAGGGCACAGGGTTTTACTCTATGAAAAGTGCAGCAAACTTGGCGGTCAACTCTACATTGCTGCTGCTCCACCTGGTCGAGAGGAGTTTAGAGTCTTTGCTGATGATCTTGTAGCCCAAGTTAATCTTAGGAATAGCAATATTGACATCTATACCAATACAAATGTTGATATTGATCTGATTAAACGAGAAAACCCTGACCATATTATTATTGCAACTGGCTCATCGCCTGTTCTTCCGCCAATTCCTGGAATTGATAAATCATATATTGAGCAGGTCTATCTGCCAGATAACAATAACATTTGCCATCTGACAATGGTTGAATTCTCTCGTGTTGTTAATGCTTGGGACGTTCTGCAAAATAGGGTCTATACAGGAGAGCACGTTGTGGTTATTGGGGGAGGGGCTGTTGGAGTTGAAACAGCTATGTTTTTAGCTCAAAAGGGAACTCTATCTGCTGAGGCTCTTAAATTTCTATTTGTCAATAGAGCAGAGAGACCAGAGATACTTTATGAGATGGCAACAAAAGGGACAAAAAAGATCACTATAGTTGAGATGATGAATAAGGTTGGGCAGGAGTTTGGAAAGAGCACAAGATGGGTAATGCTTCAAGATATGGAGCGTCTTGGTATAAGTGTAAAGCTAAAGAGTCGAGTAGTTGAAATTACACAAGATGGCATTGTAGTTGAGACTCCAGATGGTGTTGAGGAGATCATGGCAGATTCAATTGTAATTGCAACTGGTTCAGCCTCTAATAACGCACTTGTTCCTGAAATTGATAAGCTCAATATCCCATTTGATGTTATAGGAGATGCAAAGAGCGTTGGCATGGCTTTTGATGCGGTTCATCAAGGTTTTTTAGCTGCTCTTAATATTTAAACTTTAAAGCAAAAAAGGTTATTTTATGGCAATAGAAAACGATATTGTCCTTGTCTATATGGAAGATTCCCCCATATTTTTTGCAAGGATTGAGTCAATATGGGCTGATGTAAAAAAAGATTGGTTCAACATAGAGCTTTTGGTTTTGCAGATACCCCTAAAGGTTGTTGTCTGGACACTTAAAGATATTTATATCAATGGCACTGAATTTTTCATGGGTGGTAAAAAGATGAGAATTGAGGTTGTTAAAGCTCCTCAAAATGATTTTGCAAGTGCTGAAGAGGCTTACAATGATGATGATGAAAAAAGCTCAAACAGAGATAACGATGATAATAAAGGTGGAGGTCAGGTTGTCTCTATTGCAGCTTTTCAAAAGAGAAAAAAGGAGTCCAAATAGCTTTGGATATTGGCTCTCTAAAACTTGATGGGTTTACAGCCCTTGCACCGCTTGCAGGCATATCAAATCTGCCGTTTAGGCGAATTGTCAAGCGGTGCGGCTGCTCACTGGTCTATTCAGAGATGGTTAGTGTAAAGGGGCTTTTGTATAATTCAGATAAAACCTACTCCCTTCTTCAAAGCTCTATTGAGGAAAAACCTCTATCTGTTCAAATCTTTGGCTCTGATCCTAAGGAGATGGCACAAGCTGCTGCAATTATTGAAAAACTCACCTTTAATCAAAACCCATCTGTTAAGGTTGCTGACACTATTGATATTAACTTTGGTTGCAGCGTAAAAAAGGTTATAAAGAGCGGTGCTGGCGTTGCCTTAATGCAAAATGTTGCCAATGCTGAAAATATCTTAAAAGCTGTGAGAGATGCTATATCAATCCCTTTAACAATTAAAATACGATCTGGCTGGGATAGCTCTGGTAAAGATGCTTTTAAGATTGCTGAGATTGCCCAAAAGTGCAAAGTTGATGCAATTGCATTTCACCCTCGAGTTGCATCACAAGGTTTTAGGGGAAAAGCTGACTGGTCATTGATAGGAAAATTAAAAGCCAACTTATCAATCCCTTTAATTGGCAATGGAGATATTCTCTCTGCTGACGATGGTATTGCCATGATGGAGATGACGGGCTGTGATGGTGTTATGGTTGGAAGGGGGGCAATGGCTGACCCATTTATACTATCTGATATTGAAAAGATAAAATCAGTTGGAAAACTTGAACAAAATCGCTCTTTAGAGGAAATTTTCTCTGTAATGAAGGGGTTGTTAATAAGCTCTGTTGAGCATTTTGGGGAGTTGCCAGCCTGCAAAATGATGCGAAGCAGACTGGTCTGGTTTATTAAAGGGTATCCTGAGTGCAGCAAGTTTAGAAGAGCATTGACCAATATTGAATCAATGTCGCAAGCGATTGATATTATCAATGAGTATCAAAGTTTTATAAATAATCTAAATAGGCAATAACCTGTTTTATCTATTTTTTTTCGTAAACAGCAGATGCAATAGAGCTAATCCCGCCCCTTGCTGTAAACTCCCCTATAACCTCCATGTAGAGAGGATCAAGCATATCAACAAGATCGTCTAAAATCCTATTGACCACATGCTCATAAAACATACCAACATTACGATACTGAAGTAGATAGAATTTTAGCGATTTAAGCTCAACTATCTTCTGATCTGGTCTATATTTTATGATAATACACCCAACATCAGGAAGCCCTGTCATTGGGCATACTGAGGTAAATTCAGGCTGTTTTATGGTTATGTCAATGGTTCTTTTTGCTTTGTATCCATAATCAATAGGGTCAATCATCTCCTGCTTAATTGTCTCTGGCTTTTCAATTTGATAATTTATCTTGTGTTCGTAAGATGGTCTCATTATTTTCTCCAGAATATAACATTTTTGTTATTATTTTCTCTAAAATCGTCAGTAATAACCAAAATAGGTGTTTTAAGAGCAAGTTGATATATCATATTTTCAAAAATCCTTGACAGGATACGATAAATTAACGATAAAGTAAATTCCTGATTTCATAGATCACATCATTCAACATAAATACATTAAGGCTCCCATAGATATTTAAATACACTTTACTTACAAATAACATAAAAACCTGTATCGTCAAATATTAAAGGTAGTGGTTATCTTTTTTGAAATTTCCTGATTCGGCGGATATTTTCCGTTTGGCAATCAGTTTATTTATATTCAGCAATTATATTTTGTATAACTATTTTAAATTTAAGAAAAAACTAAGGAAAAAAAGAAGGAGAAAGCGTCAATGAGTGATTTTCTTCAAAGCATCAGAGGTCATCAAAAAGATAAGCGGATGCCAAAAACAAGAAGAAATTTAGAAGGGGGTAACTTTAACGGTGCCCCAAATTTTCAAAATCAAGGAAACTACCAACCAACACGGGTTGGAAATATCAAACGACCAACAACCAGAACACCATCTCATGCTCACCTGCCAGAAGATGACCTTCAACAAGCCACATACCCCACCCAAAGCGATCCAGTTGATATAATTCTAAATTTATTAGACATCTATACAAAAAACCAAGAGAGAATGATTAATGTAGAGGAAAAAAGGGTTCTTGCAGAGGAGCGTAAAGCCATAGCACTTGAAGAGATTGCAGAGTATATGAGAGTTATCACTATGCCATCTTTTAATGAGATGTTTGGATTTAAAACTAAAACAACCAGTGAGAATAATAGCTCTTCTAACCAAAATCTCAAAAAAGATGAGATTCTCAAAATAGATGAGATAGAATCAGAGCCAATTGAGAGCAAACCTATTGAAACTATTGAGAATACTTTTTTTGCAGATGCTGCTCCTTCATCTAACGATGCTCAAAATGATTCTGGACAGATAAAAGTAATCAGACGAAAAGGCTCTAATAATAAAGAGAGTGTAGTCTCGCTACAAACAGATATAGCTTCTGATCTAACTCTTCTCTCAAGAGATGAGGTGATTGAGATTATTGAGTCTATGCGTTCAAAAGGCAGAACATTTGATGAGGTTGCTCAACATCTTACTGATCTTGGTCAGCCAACTTTTTCTGGCAAAGGAGTTTGGCATGCTCAAACAATACACAGAATCTGCACACGAAATGAGAAAAGGGGAGCAAAAAGCTCAAATAGAGAGAGGACAGCAAGGTTTTGATGGAGTTCTACTTTCCACAAGATGAAGAGAGCCAAAAGCGTGAAAAACATAAAGCACGAGAGTTAAGAAATAGCCAATGGTGGAAACGAAAAAGATCGCAAGGGATATGCTACTACTGCGGGGCAAATTTTCCACCTAAAGAGTTGACTATGGATCATATTGTGCCTATCTCAAGAGGCGGAAAATCTGTTAAAAATAACGTTGCTCCATGCTGCAAAACATGCAACACAAAAAAGCGGACAATGCTTCCAATTGAGTGGGAAGAGTATATGAACTCACTTTTAAAACAATAAATTTTGTTAAAAGATTTAAAGATTTTTAAGCAGTAAGGTGAATATTGCCTTACTGCTTAATTGTTTTTGGCTTCATCAATAATTTTGCCAATTTTAATATCTTTTTCTCTCCATAAATTATTGATAAAGCCACAAAATCTCTCTTTAAACTCTGCATCATTAAAGTAGTCGCCTTGAATATCAGCGGTTATTGGAATAACCTCAATATCAACAACAACCCGCTTTAACTTTCCAGATATAAATCCCCAAAAATTTGTTGCCCCATCAGGATAGACAATGGTTACATTAATAATTTTCTGGATACAATCACCCATTGAGCTTAACACAAACGCAACTCCACCAGCTTTAGGGAGCAACAGATGGTTGTATGGTGAGTTTTGCCGTTTGTGCTTTTCTGGCTTAAAACGTGTCCCTTCAACAAAATTGACCACAGAGACTGGAACAGTTCTAAATTTTTCGCACGCCTTTCTTGTGATCTCAATATCTTTTCCCCTTAAATGTGGATTTTTCTCAAGAAATTGACGAGAGTATCGCCTCATAAATGGAAAATCAAGTGCCCACCATGCAAGCCCAAGAATTGGCACCCATATCAGCTCTTTTTTTAAAAAAAACTTTAACATTGGAACTTTGCCTGCAAACATCTTCTGGAGCACTAAAATATCTACCCATGATTGATGGTTAGATAAAAGAAGATACCACTCATTTTTTTGCAAACCTTCAGCCCCATTTAATCTCCACTCAATACGGTTAAATAGGTCACTATTTAGACCATTAATTCTAACCCAAGTCATGGCAATACCAATAAGAGCTATATCGTAATATTTTTTTAATGCTGGAATTGGTGCTATAAGTTTAAATAGAGCTATAAACAATAAAATAGAGCACAATATTATGGTGTTTATCAAATAGAGTAGAAAAGAGAGTGTGCCCTTTATAAATTCTGGTAAAAAATCAAGCATTTATAAACCTCTATCAGTTATCAAAATTGCTTTATTAATTTTCAATTTTAGGCCAATCTTCATTGATTCTTTCTTCGACAAAAAAGCAGAACTTATCGCATTTTAACTCTTTATGAGATATTGGACATCTTATGGTCATCTTATTTGTGCCAATATCAACGACCTCCCAATCTCCATTACGTCCAGAGCCATCTATTCTCATCTTTTGTCCCACTTTAAATGGGTATGGCTTAAAAATAGTTACATCATCTTTCATGGCTAATCTCTCCTTAAAATTTTATGATTCGATATTGATTATGGTCTCAAGATCACGAAAATCCATCTCAGGGTGAATACCAAAACGTGTCAGACAGAAATCATACTTTACAGGATCATCAGGAGATATTTGTCTAAAACCATCTGTAATCTCAAGGGCTGTTCGCATATCTGCCTGTTTTCGTTTAGTAAATCCAAGAAGCGATCCTACATGGTGCATGTGTGTATCTAATGGGACAATAAGTATTGCAGGTGAAACTTGGTCCCAGCCTCCTGGATCAACCTCATCTTTTCTTACCATCCACCTTAAAAAAAGGGCGTTTCTTTTACATGCACTCCCCTTTTCAGGATCAGGTGCAAGGTTGCCGCAGTTACCACTCTCTTTAATTCGTTTAACAAAGTGTGTCAAGGCTGGGATAATGGTCTCATCTTTTGGTGTCATACCATTGAAAAAAAAGCTCTTTAATGAAGCATACTCTTTAACCACAGATTTAATTCCAACTAAAAACGATGCAATGTGCTCGCCATTGGTAAATCTATATTTAAATCGCTTAAAATTTTTAACAATATCTGCCTCACTGGTCTCTACAATGTAGCTGTGCAAAGAGAATTTATTAGATTGGCAGAAAAAATCTTTATTAACAGAGCTGTGCATAATTGCAAAGACCAATCTAACATGCTTTAAAATCTGATCAACTCTGCCATAAGCCAATGATGATGCAATAAGAGCTGCAATCTCACGATCTTTTAGGTCAGGATAGTTATCAAGAAACTCAAGCGGGTCAGGGTGAATATACTCTTTTTTGTTGTAGGCATTGTAAATAATATCTAACTGCTTCTTAAGTTGATCTTTTTCATAATTCATAAAATTTGCCTTGTTTTTGTCGTAATCTATATTTATATCAGTGAGGTTGTGCTTTTATTTTAATATTACTTACTATCTTTTTAAAGTTTTTAAGGAGTCGATCAAATCATGCTGCAAAATAAAAAAATTGGTTTTATTGGAAGTGGAAACATGGGTGAAGCCCTAATAAGTGGTCTTGTGATGTCAGGGGCAACCAAGCCTGAAAATATCATCTGTTCTGATATTCGTAAAGAGCCTTTAAATGAGATACAGGAAAAATATGGGGTTCTAACCACATCTAACAATATTGAGGTTGCACAGCGATCAGAGATAATAATATATGCAACAAAACCCCAGATTCTTGGTAAAGTTCTAAAACAGACAGCAGATGCTTTAGATCGCTCCAAACTTATAATCTCAATTGCTGCTGGAGTTCCATTAGCTGCAATTGCCTCTGGTCTTGGTAAAGAGCTAAGACTTATTAGGGTTATGCCCAATATCTGTGCATTTGTCAAAGCAAGTGCAACTGCAATTGCTGCTGGTCAATTTGTTGAAGATGGAGATATTGAGCTTGCAAAGGCTATATTTGACTCTGTTGGACTTAGTGTATTTATAGAGGAGAATGTTTTGATGGATGCCTTTACTGGACTTAGTGGCAGTGGTCCTGCATATATTTTTATGATTGTTGATGCTATGGCTGATGCTGGGGTTAAAATGGGGCTTTCAAGAAAAGATTCTCTTTTGCTCTCAAGTCAGACTATTTTAGGGGCTGCAAAGATGCTTTTAGAGTCAAAAGAGCACCCAGGTCAGCTTAAAGATAGAGTTACATCACCAGGCGGCACTGCAATTGCTGGTATCCACACCCTTGAGGCAGGGGGGTTAAGAACAACAATTATAAATGCAATTGAGGCAGCCACAAATAGATCAAAAGAGCTTGGTGTTATTATGATTCAAAACTTTGAAAATAGTAATGGAAACTCCAATAGCTAACAAAATATCGCCTACTCAATCTTCTTAACAACATTTGTCAAAATTGGCACTCAATGCCAATTTTGACTTAATTCTAATTTTAACCATGCTTTAGCACTAAATCAGGAGTTCCGTTAAGCGTTGCGGTGATTGTTTTATCAAGAAAAAGCGAGAGTCCATTACCTGTATTTACTATGCGATCATCTATATTAATAGAGACTGATTTGCTGCTTGTCCCTGCTTTTACTGCCTGATTTATAACGCTACCTTTAAGATAATCAACAGCCCAAGATTGAGCCTCATCTACCTCTTTAAAACTTATATTGCCAGCAACCCCTTCAATAACAAATCTGCCAAAACTATCTGGTCTTATTACAAGCCTCTGCTTAATCATAATATGGCTTGTTATTGCACCAATCGCATTGGCAACATCAGCGTCTTGTGGAACAATAACCTCAGCATTTAAAAGTTTTCCAACTTTATGTAGAAAATAGTGGATAGGAGCACCGATTCCAATAACAGGGTGGCAAAATTCTGCCCTTATCCTATATCTTGAGCTTCTTGCTGGATCAAGTATATTTGCCATCAGATGTTTTGCTAAGATAGATTGCTCAAGTTCATTTTCAATAGCATCATGGCTATTTTCTATATCTTTAAAAATCAGATTTTTTAAAAGCTCAATAGCCAATTGCCTCTC
>JADFZO010000004.1:0-51820 GCA_015232465.1 Desulfamplus sp. | reverse complement strand
TGCCTCTGCCAGCTCTTCTGGTGTGTGTGGACGGTTTAAGAGAAGCTCATATATTTGAAGCTCTTGAGCAGTTGGACTAAAAGGGAGTTCTCCTCTATCCATAGCCACAAAGATCACCTGTTCTAAGTGGGGAATATTTCGTTGTTCCATGTGGAACAGTACTTGATTAAATCCAGAAGGATCAAGATTTGCAGCCAATACCAGCGGTGCAACTCGTCTTGGACCGATTGCAAAATCCCCTTTTACCCACCTTATAAGGCTATCTCCTCCAAGACCAACAGTTCGCATATCTAAGGCTTTAACATGAGTCGCAAATCCGCCAACCCTTGCCCCGCTTTGGCAAACTGCAACCATATTGTCGCAAATATCTGCTGTGTCAGTTGTTGTTCCACCCATATCAACAACCATTGCATTACTTAAACCCGTTAAAAGTTTTGCTCCAGCAACACTTGCAGCGGGTCCTGATAAAATGGTATCAACTGGTCTCTCTTTAGCCATCTCAGAGGATATTAAAGTTCCATCACCCTTTACAACCATAATAGGAGCAAAGACTCCACGCTGTTTTAGAACATGGTCAATCTCGCGAAAAAATTTTACCATTCGTGGAATGATACGGGCATTTAGGACAGCAGTTTGAGCACGAACAACAAAGTTCAAAAGATCAGATAGCTCATGCCCGCAACATGCAACCATTTTGCTCTCCTCTTCAACTATCTTTTTAACTATTAACTCATGTGCAGGGTTGATAGCCCCAGCAAAACCAGATACAGCAAATGCAGTTACCTGATCGTTTTTCATCATCTCCCTTACAACTGCCCTTACCTCAGCCTCATCAACTGGCTCAACCTCCTCACCGCTTATATTTATATACCCTTTTATGTTACGTTTTGGAATGTGCTCAATCAAATCATCAGATACCATGCCAGCACTCTTCATTAAAAGGAGTCCAGTCTTTTGCCCCTCACCCTCAACAATTGCGTTTGTTGCAAGTGTTGTTGAGATGGAGACCAGCTCAACTTTTGATAGCATATCTTGATCTAATTTTGACAATGCGTTGTCAATGCCAATAGAAAAATCCCATTTGGTTGTTAGGGCTTTGTTTTTGTGAATTATCTTTTTGTCGTGAAAATCATAGATAACAGCATCAGTGTATGTTCCACCAGCGTCAATCCCAAGTCCGTAGCGAATCAAAAGCCCCCTACCCTCTTTCTTAGCTCCACTTACCTCTTTTGGCTCTTCTTTGATCCCAGTGCTTTTTTTTCCATTTTCTATTTGACAATCTGCCCCCCTACCCTCTTCTTTTTCAACTTTGCTACTAAAGATTGGGGCTGAATCTAAAGAGTTTTTAAAAGCTGAATAGATTGTGGTGTGGTGTGGCGGAACAACCAAAATTGCATCATCAGAGTAATCTTGGGTCAACATTTTGACCATTAAAGATGAATCGCCTTCAATTTTTTCATATATCCAACCATACTCTTTTGCCATATTTTGAGCCTGTTTCTCATATCGCTCACCATTTGAGGCGCCAGTATCAATAAAGGCTGCTCTTTGATAATTTTTCTGCCAACTGCTAAAAAAATCTATGATTTTACCACTACCTTTTTCACCATATCTTTTTTTTAGCTCACTACACCCCATTGACTCTGAGCCAATCCAGATTTTTTGCTCTTGTTTACCCTCTTTTACCCTATCTTCTGCTCTCCATTTTTCAATACACCAACCTGCTGATAGATAAAATGTGCCGGGATACTTTGCAAACTCTCTTTTGTATGCCTCATCACTTCCCATAAACATAGCAATACAGTCGTGCACCTTTGGAATGGCTAAAGAAACGTGAGGAGCATTGATTCCAACCGTTCCCCTACCGCAGATTCCATATCCAACAACAATTCGAGAGCAGCTTTTATCTTTTGCAGCCTCATCAATTGCAGATTGCAGCCTTAATCTTAACTCATTTGGCTTGTCGTGCAGCCCTCCTGGCAGAAAGGTCATCTTAATTTCTATCTTTAATCTATCTGCAATCTCTTTAACATCTGGTGCAAGCACACCGCACCCAATAAAATGGAGAATTTTTAAACGGCTCATGTTAAAATTATATCCCCTTATTATTATTATTTGCAGCACCTTTAAGAATATATGATTTTACAATCTCCATAGCCACCTGATCTTGATTAAGCCTGTAACAGTCCACTACAATATCAGCATATTTTTTATAAAGTATCTGACGCTCATCATATATCTCTTTAAATGTCTGATTTGGTGCTTTTGAGATTCCGCGTGTCTCAAAGTTGTGGATACGCCTCTCAAGCTCATCATAACTGACATATAAAAATACAATTTCAGATATATTTTTAAGGTGCTCCATAGCCTTTTCGCTATACGGAACACTACCGCCTGTGGCTATTATGTGTTTATCTATGTTTAGTTTTAAAATCTCCCCCTCTTCGATTCTTCTTAAATTTAGATGATCGCTGCCATCTATAATTTGTTGAAGAGATTTTTGCTGGTTAATTTGGATCAAGACATCAGTATCAAGAAATCCAAAGGTTAAATTTTTGGCAAGAATGATGCCCACTGTGCTTTTGCCAGCACCTGGCATTCCAATTAAAGTCAAATTTGATTTCATTATGGATAGGACTCCTTATATCTCGTTAATTTGCCTATTTATATAATTTCATTAATTTTAATATCAATTATTGATGCAAAACACTTTTTTATAGCCTGTTTATCTATGGAATATCAAAAATATTAAGATGGCAACTTATCCTATATTTAATATAGGGTCAAACTGATATTTTCCTAAGAAGATAAAGGTTTGCTAAATTATGCTATTTTTAATTGACTTATGAAAAAAATAATCTTACTTATGCAAAATTTTTAAATTTCAGGTATTTTAAAAAGGGAATCCTGTGAAAATCAGGAGCGGACCCGCCGCTGTAACTGGGGATGAAATCTGCCTTAAATCACTGTTTTTAATCTATTTTGAATTGCTTAGTTAAGTTAATAAAAAAATAGAGAAAATGGGAAGATGCAGAGTAGTAAATTGATCCAGAAGCCAGAAGACCTGCCTGAATATAGATTTAAAGTCCCTGTTTCCCGCGAGGTTCGGATAGGAGACAACATATAATATTTGAGGATAAATACGGACTCCCCATATCGAATGTAAACGGTATGGGGAGTTTTATTTTAAATTTAACCATTCAAGACTATTGAGATCTTTAATAGAGAGATAAAGTGCCAAGTCTTATGAATATATCATCAAAAAGCACAAAAGCTATAGTTTTTATACTGCTGATTCTGCTTACAGGATTGATAATTATATCTGCTCGTATGGGCTATGTTGATATATCTTTGATTGATATATTTAAAATTATAGTATCAAAATTTATCGGTATTGATGTCTTAACACAAGGAGTTGGCAATAGTGCTCTCTCTGACGATATTATTAATAGCTGGATTACAATTGTAATTGATGTTAGGCTTCCAAGAATTTTAACCTGCGTAATAGTTGGAGCAGCTCTATCGCTTTCAGGGGTGATTTTTCAGGGAATTTTGCTCAACCCACTTGCTGATCCCTACACCTTAGGGGTCTCTGCTGGGGCTGCTTTTGGTGCATCTATTGCAATATTATTAAACTTAGGTGCTTCTTTTGTATCTGTTCCTCTCTTTGCATTTGCTGGTGCATCTTTAACTCTGTTTGTGGTCATATTTCTATCAACAACAGGGCAAAGCTCCTACCCTACCCTATCCTCAAACAATCTTATACTATCTGGCATTATTGTTGCTGCTATTTTATCTGCTGGAATCAGCTTTCTTAAATATGTTGCTGATGAGCAGGTTGCTGTTATTATATTCTGGTTGATGGGAAGTTTTGCCTCTAAAACATGGATAGATGTTGCAGTTACTCTAATTTTTCTTTTAATAGGCTCTGTTATCTCTATCATATTTGCAAGAGATTTAAATCTTATATCACTTGGAGAGAGATCAGCCTCAACTCTTGGAGTGGATACAAAACGGGTAACTTTAATCTTGCTAATTACAGGCTCAATGCTCGCTGCTGTCTCTGTCTCTGTCTCTGGAATTATTGGATTTGTGGGGCTTTTGGTTCCGCACATGGTAAGATTTATAACTGGACCTGATAACCGTCTGCTCATTCCAGTTGCAACAATAGCGGGTGCTCTTTTGCTCCTACTTGCAGATACAATCACCCGTGCAGTGCTTCCACATGAAATTCCAATTGGAGTCTTAACAGCTTTAATTGGGGGACCAGTTTTTTGCTGGATTTTTAAACAGGGAAATATCAGATAGAGCCTTTATGATTCAATTATGATTGAAGCTAAAAATATCACTTTTGCCTATCAAACTTTGCCACTCGTAACGCCTGTGGTTAAAGATGTCTCTTTAAAGTTTGAAGCTGGTAAGTTCTACTCAATTTTAGGCCCAAATGGTTGTGGTAAAACAACTCTACTTGATTTGATGATTGGGCATCTAAAACCAACATCTGGCAAGGTGCTGCTTAATCTCAATGGTGTTTCACATGGAACAGATATTCTCTCAATAGATAGGCGTGAAACTGCAAAGTATATCTCACTTGTTGCACAAAATTATAGTATAAATTTTCCATTTACAGTCAAAGAGGTTGTTATGATGGGCAGACACCCATATATTGGCAGATTTTCTAACCCATCTAAAGATGATATTGAGATTGTAAATCGTGTAATAGAGCAAACAGAGATAAGAAATTTTGCAAACAGAAAAATCACAGATTTAAGTGGCGGAGAGCGTCAAAGATGCCTATTTGCAAGGGCTTTGTCTCAAGATACGCCACTCTTATTTTTAGATGAAGCCTTCTCTAACATGGATATAAATCATACTATCCGCCTGCTAAACTTAGTAAAAAAAGAGGTAAAAGAGAGAAACAGAACTGTAGTCTCTGTATTTCACGATATAAATATTGCTGCAATCTGGTCTGATGAACTGATTTTTATGCAAAATGGAGAGATTGTGTGTAGCGGTAAAACTGATGATGTTATGGACGAAAATATAATTGAGAGGGTGTTTCACGTGAAACTTAGGGTTGAATACAATCCATACTCAAACTCAAAACTTGCATACTTTAAAGGTTATAATGGTTGATATTTGATGAGGCGATCTATCTATATTTATATCTGTTTTATTTTTGGTTTATGTTTGAATAGTGTTAGTTTTGCAGCAGAGATTAAAGATGCCAATGGCAGCATTATCAAAATAGATAAGCCGTTTGAGCGTATAATATCTCTTTATGGTGCACACACTGAAAATCTATTCTATCTTGGTCTTAATGAAGAGATCATTGGTGTTACAAGAAATGAGGATTTTCCAGAGTACGCAAAAAAAAAGAGGAGCTTCTCTGCTCAAGATGATCCAGAAAAGTTTATCGCCTCAGGAGCTGATCTTGTTTTGGTTAGACCCATGATAGAGCGGGGCTATCCTGAACTTATCAAAAGGCTTAAAAAATCTTCAATTGCTGTTATCTCGCTTCAGCCAGCAGATGTTGATGAGATGTATGATTATTGGCTTGCACTTGGAACTTTAACAGACAGAGAAGATGAGGCTAAAAAGATGGTTAGTGATTTTAAAGAGCAAATTAGATTTTATAAATCAGTTGCTCAACAACGGTTGAGTAGCAAAAATCAAACACCAAAAAGAGTCTATTTTGAGGCGATCCACTCAAAGATGAAGACATTTACGCCCGGTTCAATGGCAATATTTGCACTTGAAACTGCTGGTGGTATCAATGTGGCAACTGACGCTGCGGCTTCACGGGGAACAAATATTGGAAATTATGGAAAAGAGAAGATTCTGTCACGAGCATCTGAAATAGATGTTTTTCTTGCTCAAAATGGTGTTATGAACCAAACCTCTGTTGATATTATAAAAGGTGAGTCGGGATTTGCAATTATCAAGGCAGTTAAAAACAACGAGATATATATAATTGATGAGATGATCGTATCAAGACCCACATTTAGGCTGTTACAAGGAATTGATCAAATAATTAATATACTTTACAAAGAGTAATTACAAAAAAAGAGGGAAATAAAATATAATGAATCAATCTGGTAAGCTTTATGGAGTCGGCGTTGGTCCTGGCGATCCAGAGCTTCTTACACTCAAGGCTGTCCGTATAATTAATGAGGCTGATGTGATCTTTACTGCTGCATCAGCAAAAAGAGATTACAGTTTAGCTTTAGAGATTGTTCGTCCTCATCTATCCTCAAAAGCAATAATAAAATCGCTATCTTTTACCATGACTAAAGATAAAGAGGCAACTGAGGCAGCGTGGGATAGCAATGCTGAAGAGATTGCAACAGTGCTACGAGATGGCAAAAATGCAGCCTTTTTAACACTTGGAGATCCAATGACCTACTCGACCTTTGGCTATATCTTAAAGAGTCTTAAGGGTGTGATGCCTGATGCTAAAGTTGAGACAATACCGGGTATAACCTCTTTTCATGCAGCAGCAGCACGGCTTAACAGAACGCTTGTTGAGGCTGAAGAGTCGCTTTTAATAACATCTGGAGCTTATGGCGGAGATCAGCTCCTTAGGGTAGGGCAGAGCATTGAAAATATTGTAATGTTAAAGGCTTATAAAAATATAAAGCAGAATAATGAGGCTCTAAAAAAGGCGGGCTTTTTTAGAAACAGTGTTGCCATATCAAGGTGCGGAAGAGAGGGCGAAGAGATAATTGAAAATTTAGATGAACTTGAGATTAGAACCCCTGATTACTGGACTCTTGTTATTGCAGGTAAATAGATGATGATCTATGTTGATGTTGTGGGGTTTGGGATCTCTATTGATGATCTTACAGAAAAACATAAAAAAATAATACAGAGTGCAGAGACTCTTGTTGGTAGCAGACGACATCTTGAGCTTTTAAATGGTGTTTCATGTGAAAAAATTGCCATCACAAAAGATATTCAATCTTTAATTGAGACCATAAAAGATAGAGCAGGGCAGGGCAGACGGGTTGTTGTTGTTGCATCTGGCGATCCTCTATTTCACGGTATTGGCAAAACCTTAATCAATGCTATGGGTAGGGATAATATTAACATCTATCCAAATATCTCCTCTGTGGCTTCTGCATTTGCTGCTATAAAAGAGCCTTGGGACGATGCTATATTTATAAGCCTTCATGGAAAAGAGTCTGATATAGAGACTACAAAACTTCACGATATTTTAATCAGTGGAGATAACACTTTTTATAGCAATAGAGTTATTGCAATTCTTACAGATCACATAAAAACTCCAGCGTGGATAGCAAAATATCTTATCAAAAATAATATAACCTCTCATGCAATGTATCTGTTTGAAAATCTTGGGGCAGAGAGTCAAAAAATCTCATTTTATAGCAATATAAAAGATGCTACCAATATGATATTTACCACACCAAATCTTGTGATCTTAAAAAAGTTAGCCTCTCAAGAAAAAGAGCTACCCTTAAAAAAGATACAAACAAAATCGCCACTACCGATCTACTTAGGTATGCCTGATGATCTATTTTTTCACCAAAAGGGTCTTATCACAAAATCTGAAATTAGAGCCATTGTTATATCTAAATTAGAGCTAACTTCAAATGATCATATTTTTTGGGATTTAGGAGCTGGCTCTGGCTCTGTATCTATTGAGGTCTCTAAATTTATTCCAGATGGAAAGATATTTGCTTTAGAAAAAAGTGGTGATAGAGTTGAAGATATAAAAAAGAACATGGAGCGATTTGGCATCAAAAGCGAGCAAAGGGTAGGGGGGCAGGGCAGTTGCGTGATGAGAGTTATCCATGATGATCTTTTAAATGTTATAGACGATCTACCAAAACCAGATAGAGTATTTATTGGCGGAGGAGGAGCAAATATCTCAGAGATTATCAAAAGGGTAGGGGATATGCTTGATTTAAATGGCGTTATGGTCATCAATACGATTCTTCTTCAAAACATGACTCTTGCTATCGAGAGTTTAAATAAGATGGCGTTTCACGTGAAACTAACTCAAGTACAGGTCTCTAAATCTAAAGAGATGCCTTTTGGAGATAGACTTGAGGCTCTTAATCCAGTCTGGATTATATCAGGCAAAAAGATTGAGAGTATGAAAAAAGTAGCAACAGATAGAGCGAAGCAATAGGAGCTTTTAAAACAATGGGAAAGATAGATAATCGAGTTAAGTTTGTGGGAGCTGGTCCAGGTGATCCTGATCTCATCACAGTAAAGGGGCAGCAAGCTCTTAATCAAGCTGATATTGTAATTTACGCAGGCTCACTTGTGCCAAAGGCTCTTTTAAAATGGAAAAAAGAGGGGGCAGAGGCTCTAAACAGTGCCACTATGACCCTTGATGAGATTATTAAAGCAATTGGGATTGCACACAGAGCAGATAAAAAGGTTGTGCGTCTTCATACAGGGGATCCTTCGCTTTATGGTGCAATATTTGAACAGATGAGAGAGCTGGACAAGCTTGCTATCCCTTACGAAGTCGTGCCAGGGGTAACTGCTGCCTTTGCTGCTGCTGCATCAATGGCAATGGAGTACACACTGCCAGAGATTACACAGACCCTTATCTTAACAAGAATATCAGGCAGAACCCCAGTGCCAGAAGAGGAGTCATTAGAGAGATTAGCCTCTCATAAAAGCTCAATGGCTATCTATTTAAGCATTGCCCATGTGGAACAGGTGCAAAAGATTCTCTCTACCTACTATGGAGAAACAAGTATATGTGCCATTGCCTATAAAGTTAGCCACCCTGAAGAGAGAATAATCTTTTTAGAGATTAAAGAGCTTGCAAGGTGCGTTAAAGATCAAAATATCAACCGCCAAGCACTCATAATTGTTGGAAAGGCTGTTGAGGCTGCAAACTTTAAAAAAGCTCAAATTAGATCAAAACTTTATGATGCCAACTTCTCACACGGCTTTAGAGATGAGTTAAAAATAGATGAGGCATCTCTTGATTGAGACAAAAAAAATCTCTATATGGGCAATAACTCCTGGTGGGTTAAAAATTGGAGAGGAGCTTTTAAGATCAATTCCAAACTCACATCTTTTTATCTCTAAGAAAATTGCTAACCTTGTTGATGGCTCTTTTGCTAAAACAGCTTTTCTATTTGATAGCCTTTCTGCCATGTTTCAACAAGAGTTTAACAATTATGATGCCCATATTTGCATCTTTTCTACTGGAATAGCTGTCAGAATAGCTGCGCCGCTTATTAAATCAAAACTTAGCGATCCTGCAATTGTGGTCATAGATGATAGAGCCATTCACGCAATAAGCCTTGTTTCAGGACATCTTGGCGGAGCAAATAGATTGACCATTGAAGTTGCTAAGATTACAGGGGCATCTCCAGTCATCACAACAGCAACTGATATAAATCAGTTGCCATCAATTGATATGGTTGCAAAAGATGAGCATCTTATAATTGAAAATCCAGATATGATAAAAGAGATCAATATGGCGTTTCTTAAAAAAGAGCCAATAATGGTTATTGATCCCATGAATCTTATAACTCCACATATCCCCAAAGAGCTGCAATTAGACAAAATCCAAAATAGCAATGTCGCCTCTGTTATATGCTCTGATTTAAATATTTATTGGGGTAGGGTAGGGGGCGTTTCACGTGAAACTTTAACTCAAAATATTTGGTGTTGCTTAGAAGAGAGAACCTTAATTTTACGCCCTCTATCTCTTATTGTTGGAATGGGTTGCAACAGAGGCACGACTAAAGATGAATTGGCAGAACTTCTAAAATGTTCATTTATAGAGCACAATCTATCAACTAATAGCATTGCAGCCTTTGCCACAACATCACTAAAAAAAGATGAGCATGGGCTTCTTGAGCTTGCTAAAAGTTTTAAAAAGCCTATAAAATTTTATGATAACGATGAGTTAAACTCAGTTAAAAATATTAAAACGCCATCTAAGATGGTTAAAAAACATATTGGAGTAAAAAGCGTATGCGAAGCAGCAGCGATTCTTGCATCTCACAACGGAAGATTGATTGTTCCAAAGATAAAGCAGGGGAATGCAACCCTTGCAGTTGCACGAATAGAGCCAAACTTTTTGTGATTGGCACAGGTCCAGGAGATATAAATCACATCTCAAAGCGTGCCATTGATCTTTTAAAAGCCTCAGATTGTGTTGCTGGATACACAACCTATATCGATCTTATTACAGATATTATCAAAGATAAAACTATAATCTCAACAGGCATGAAACGTGAGGTTGACCGTGTTGAGATGGCTATTGCTGAAGCTCTAAAGGGAAAGGCTTGTGCAATTGTCTCTGGAGGAGATGCTGGAATTTATGCTATGGCGGGTTTAGTGTTTGAGATTTGTCAAAAAAGAGGCTTGCAATTGATAAGACATGGAGATGCAAAAATTGTTGAGTCAACATCTAAACAATCTATTGAGATAGAGGTTGTGCCAGGTATCCCAGCTCTTGCTGCTGGGGCATCGCTTCTTGGTGCACCTTTGACTCACGATTTTGCTGTTATCAGTTTAAGCGATCTTTTAACCCCTTGGGATAAAATCGAAAAAAGGCTTTTGGCTGCTGCATCTGCAGATTTTGTGATTGCTATCTATAACCCTAAGAGCAAAAAACGAGATTGGCAGCTTACAAGGGCAAAGGAGTTAATTTTAACTCATAGAAAAGAGGATACGCCAGTTGGTGTGGTTACATCTGCAATGAGAGAGGATCAAAAGATCACAATAACAACGCTAAAAGAGATGGATATAGCAGATGTTGGAATGCAGACAATATTGATTGTGGGAAATGATAGCTCTTTGCACTATCTTGATTTTATGTTTACTCCAAGAGGCTATTTAGAAAAATATGAGATATAGATAAGGCTTGAAATAGGGGGAAAAATTCATCTTAAATCCCCCTATTTCAAATCAAGTAGATATTTCGTCAACTACTATTGCGAATACGATCAGATAGAGCCTTAGTTAGCTCAAGAACCTTTAATGCAAGCTCAAAGCTCAAAGAGCCAGTCCCACAACTTGGAGTTATAAATGTTTGAGATATAATCTGCTCACGGCTAATGCCAAGTAAACTTAGCTGATTAACTTGAGCTCTCCACATATCCCACAAAGAGTCTAAAGACTCTCTCATAATATCTTCTGGATTTCCAGTAGGAACAACTCCCCAAGCAAGAATCCCGCCATTTTCCATAAAATGCTTTAATGAATCACTATATAAAATAAGCCTATCAAAATAGGAGTAGGCATCAAAATTGATAATGTCTGTGCCAGATTCTAATGCCAATGTCCAATCTCCATTTGCACAGATATGGATACCAGTAAGTCCTCCAACCTGATGGACAGCATCAATCCCCTCTTTTAGTGAATCTGTAATCTGCTCTCGTGTTATGCTGATGTAGGCAGAAGAGCCAAATCCAACAACACCCGGCTCATCAAAAAATATGATTGGCTGAGATTGTGCTTTTAGCTTTGATAGCTCAATTGCCTGCCATCTTGCATTCATAGCAACATGCTTTGTTACAATATCTCTCATTCTATCATCGTAAAATAGCAATCTACCATCTTGGTCTTTTACGCCAATACCCATTGTAATTGGACCTGTAACCTGACCCTTTAGTGCAACAGGGGTGTAATCAAGAGATCGAATAGCATCAATAAAGATCGAAAAACCTCGTGCTGTCAGATCGGTTAGCCCAAATCTTGAGATGTCTGAACTATTTGGATCAGAGATGTTAGAATTTAGATCACCATCAATTATGCTCATATAAGACTCATAAAATGCAAGAGTCTCATCTTCAAAACTCTCTGAGGCTGTATCAATATAAAAGAGTTTATCTTTTGATAGTTCGCTATCTTTTACAACAAGACCCGGCATTCCCGGCAGAAACTGATAGAGCATACCCTCCTCTTTATAAAGAGGCAGTTGCACCCAAAGAGGAATTTCAGGTGTATATTTTAGCATCAGTTTAGTTGCCTCAAGATGGTTCAGCATAGGTAGACTTCCTACAAGCAGCGGCAGGCAGTGTGGTTTAAAATCGATCATGCTCCATTATCCCCTCTGTTGATTTTTATAAAAATAGGTAATTTTTAATCTGATAAGACCACTTAAAAGTGAGCCATCACTGCTTTAAGATGATCAATCCAGATATTGACAAAATCGTCAAACTCAGCAGTCCCTTTTAATATTGGTCTGCACTCTATGCCAGCTTTAGTTAGAACAGATTTCCAAGAATCATCTTCATCTCCAGCCATATCATTTTTTGCATGATCCCCAGCAACTGACATAAAAGGCATAAGGTATGCTTTTTTAACACCTTGTTTTACCATTAGTTCTTTAATATCGTCAACCTCTGGATAGCCCTCAACAGTTCCAACAAAGATATTTGGGTCTTTGAGCTGAATCTGAAACATCAAAGCTGCGTAAAAGGCGTTTGATGGGTGATGTGTCCCATGTCCCATAAGAACCACTGCTTCGTTTGGCTTTCTCTCCTTTGGGATATTTTTCAAAATTGCATCAACAACTTTGACCATGTCATCTTGAGTTGCCATAAGTGGATAACCTAATATTATCTTTTCAAATCCTCCCATCTGGTTAAAAGCTCCTACCATTTTTCTTAAATCGTGATACTCTTCACCCAAAATTGTGTGAAGGCTTTGAACTGCAACATGGGTAAAGCCCTCTGCCATCATCTTTGCTAATGCAACCTCTGGAGCATCAAGAACTTTGCCCTGTTTTGCAAGTTTATTTCTGATTATGTGAGATGTGTATGCCCAATAAACTGGAATATCAGGAAATGCAGCTTTTGTCTTTTTATCAATGTTATCAAATGAGACTTGTGCACTCTCTTCACTTGAGCCAAAAGCCACAAGCAAGATTCCCTTTTTAGTCTCCTGTTTTTTTCCATGAGCTGCTGATGCTACGCTAAAAGCAATAAAGATAAAAATTATTGCCATAATAAAAACTATTCCTCTTTTAACCATGTTAAATTCTCCTTAAATTAAAAATTGATAACTTAAAAGTTGTTGGCGTAAAAAAACAAAAATCCCCGAATCGAAAATAGCTCAATTCGGGGATTTCCCTAATAAAAACTATCTTTTTTCACAAAAAACTCTTTTTTGCTTCAGAATAAAGGCTATTTACAACCTTTTCGTCCCAGCTATCGTATGGGTGGGGAGTCTGAAAACCCTCTGCCCTAAAGAGCCTTGCAACATCATTTGATGAAAAATCTCTCTCCTCTTTTAACCATACTATATTTTTTAGTAATAATTTTGAGTAGTTTGTATCAAGCACACCTCTATTGAGATTATCCTCAGAGAATGTATTGTCAGAAATACTCTTTTCAAGTTCAGCAATCTTTTTTTGCTGACTACTCAAAAAAGAGTGATATACTCGAAGTTCCTCTTTTAACTTAAACATATCTTGTTTCAATCTATTTATATCATCGCTTTGAGAATCAGCAACATCAATAATAGTTGTCAGTAGCTCCTCAATACCTTTGTAGTTTTGGCTCTGATCTTTGTTCTCCTCCGCCTCTTGCTCTTTTATAATCTTCTTTGTTGTTGGTGCATCTTCAATTAAAGCTCCTGAATCTTCTGCTATATTTAGTAACTCTTTTTTCTTCTCATCAGCTCTTTTTTTAGCAAAAAGCTCTATATCAAGCAGCGAGGGTCTCTTTTTCATATTTAAACTCCTTTTATATATCTAACTGAAGAATGTTAAGTATTTCGTTTGAGAGGTCATTAATTTCAGTAGCCGCAGCATCATTATTGAACATCTCACAGACCCCTTTTCCATATATTAGAGAGTACTTATATGCAACCCTATTTGAAATTTGCGTATTTAATATTGGCATCTCATATTTGCTCTCTAAGATTTCAGCCAACTCTTTTGCAAGAATAGTCTGTGGCTGAATTCGGCTCAATAAAAAATAGCTCTTAAGATCAGGGTTAAGAACCTTTGCCCTATTAATAAGATCAACCGTAACCTTAGTGCTTCTTATATCTAATGGCGAGTCTTGAACTGGAATGATCACAAGATCAGAGCATACCACAGATACAGTAACAACTTCCGTATCATGCGGAGGGGTATCAATCAGGGCATAATCGTAGTAAGGCTCATAATTTTCAAGGTTTTGGTATATATCTGAATAGAGAGCAACAACATTAAAAAGGCTATCTTCACGCACCTGAAGGCTCTCATAACTGCTCTTTTGAGGGTCAGTATCAAACATAACAACTCGTTTTTTCTGAAGAGCTAAATTTATGGCAAGGTTTATAACTATTGTGCTTTTGCCACACCCACCCTTCTGATTTGCCAAACTTATCACTTTCATTAAAAAACCCCATTTTTTTATCTTTACTGTTTTTTAATCAGCTCTATCAGGTTTATCTTCTTCTATCCAGTTAAGAGTTCTCTTAACAGCCTTTTTCCAACCAGCATAATACTTTAGCCTTTTAGACTCCTCCATATTAGGCTTCCAAATAGAGTGGATAGACCAATTCTGTTTTAGATCATCAGTGCTTTTCCAAAAGCCAACAGCAAGACCAGCAGCATAAGCAGCCCCAAGCGCTGTTGTCTCTGCAACTTTTGGGCGAATAACAGGCACATTTAAAATATCAGATTGAAACTGCATAAGCAGATTGTTTTGAACCATTCCACCATCTACTTTAAGAGTTGTAAGATCAACACCAGAATCTAAATTCATGGCATCAACAATATCTTTTGTCTGATAGGCAGTTGCCTCAAGAGTAGCTCTTGCAATGTGATTTTTGTTTGCATATCGGGTTAGACCAACAATAACGCCCCGTGCATCAGATCGCCAATAAGGTGCAAAAAGCCCAGAAAAAGCTGGAACACAATAGATATCGCCATTATCTGCCACTGCTGAGGCAAGAGCTTCAATCTCAGGGGCACTGCGAATCATCTCAAGATTGTCCCGCACCCACTGAACCAATGCTCCAGCCATAGCAATTGAACCTTCAAGTGCATAGATTGGCTTTTGATCTCCAATCTGATACCCAAGTGTGGTTATAAGTCCATGCTTTGATTGAACAGGTGTGTTGCCACTGTTTAGAAGCAAAAAACAGCCTGTTCCGTAGGTGTTTTTTGCCTCCCCTTTATCAAAACAGGTTTGACCAAACAGAGCTGCCTGCTGATCTCCTAAATCTCCACAAAGAGGCACCTCTGCACCAAGTGGTCCCTCTTTTTTTGTAGTACCCCATGTTCTGCTATCAGATGAAGGGACAATTTTAGGAAGCACTGAATCTGGAATTTGAAAGGTCTCTAAAAGTTGGCTATCCCACTTTAGAGTTGAAATATCCATAAGCATTGTTCTGCTGGCATTAGTTACGTCAGTAACGTGAGAGCCTCCATCAGCGCCACCAGTAAGATTCCAAATTATCCATGTATCCATAGTACCAAACATGGCATCTCCCTTTAATGCTGCCTCTTTTGCTGCTGGGACATTATCTAAAATCCATCTGATCTTTGGGGCTGAAAAATAGGTGGCTATCGGAAGCCCTGTCTTTGCCCTAAATCTATCTTGACCTCCATCTTTTATAAGCTCTTTGCATATTGCATCAGTTCTTGTGCACTGCCACACTATTGCATTATAAAAGGGTCTGCCACTATTTTTATCCCAAACAACTGAAGTCTCTCTCTGATTTGTAACACCAACTGCTGCTAACTCATCTCCTGAAATCATATATTTGGCAAGCGCACCTTGAATAACTGCTGCTGTGTTGCCCCAAATCTCCATAGGGTCATGCTCAACCCAGCCCGGTTTTGCAAATATTTGGCGATGCTCTTTTTGATCAACGCCAACAATATTGCCATCATGGTCAAAGATGATAAACCTTGTGCTTGTAGTTCCTTGATCAACTGCACCTACGTATCTCTTCATATAGCAAAAATCTCCAAATGCAAAAAAGTTGGCTAAAAACTTAAACTATCTTGAGCCAAATGAGGCTTCTGGCATCTCCTCAACAGATTTATCGCCATCTACAATTGCATCCATCTTGCCAAGTGTTGATGGCAAGATAGTGTTGATAAAGAACTCTGCTGTCATAATTTGACCTGCGTAATATGCAACATCTTTACTCTTTTCAGATTTCTCTTTAACAACAGAACGATCAAGGCTGCCAGCTTTTTGTAGAAGTTTTGGAGCTGAAATTGAGGCTCTCCATAAAAGCATCCAAGCCATAGTAATATCACCTGTAACATCAAGAAATGGGTGTGCAAAGGAGTAGGCATTGACCATATCAGCAGATCGTACCCTATCTGCAATTATCTTGCCAGTTGATATAAATTTATCAAGAGCAATTTGAAGCTTTTTTGTTATATTTTCAAGACCTTGAGAGGCTTTTGCATCTTTGATAGTGTTTTGGATAAGTTCAATAAAATAGCCAAAAGATTTGCCCTTTTTCATGCCAAGTTTTCTACCAAGAAGGTCCATTGCCTGAATGCCATTTGTTCCCTCATAAATCATAAAGATTCGTGAATCTCTCATAAGCTGTTCAACTGGAAATTCTTTTATGTAACCATATCCACCATAAACCTGAACTCCATGGCTGCAAATCTCAAGAGCTTTGTCTGTAACATATCCCTTTACAATAGGGGTCAAAACTTCAATTAGATCGCTATATTTTTCCCTATCTTCATCTGTTGATGCTGTAGTTTTAAGATCAGCACACTTGCCGTTAAAATAGATAAGACTTCTTATCCCCTCAACCCACGCCTTCATATTTAAAAGCTGTCGTCTTACATCTGGGTGTTGAATAATGGGAACGCTCTTAGCATTTGGGTCTTTTCCAGCCGTGATATTGCGTCCTTGAACTCTTGTTCTTGCATACTCCAAAGCATACATATAAGATGCAGTTGCAACTCCAAATGCCTGAAGCCCAACAAATGCACGAGCCTCATTCATCATCTGAAACATCTCTGGCATTCCTTTATTGACCTCACCAAGAAGAGTTCCAATGCTTGGTCCTTTTTCGCCAAGAGAAAGCGTGCAGGTTGCGTTGCCGTGAATACCCATCTTCTCTTCAATTCCAGTGCAGACAACATTGTTAAATGCACCCAAAGAGCCATCAGGATTTACATGGTATTTAGGAACAAGAAATAGCGATATTCCCTTTGTACCAGCAGGCGAACCCTCAATACGTGCAAGAACAGGGTGAATTATATTTTCACAAAGGTTATGCTCTCCAGCAGAGATAAAGATTTTTGTGCCAGTGATTGAGTATGTGCCATCAGCATTTAACTTTGCACTTGTGGTTAATGCTCCAACATCAGAGCCAGCCTCAGGTTCAGTTAAAAGCATTGTTCCGCCCCACTCACCAGAGAACATCTTTTTCATGTAAAGTGCTTTTTGCTCTTTTGTTCCAAACTCCTCAACAAGTTTTGCAGCTCCGTGTGTCATGCCGCTATAAAGCATAAAAGCTGGATTTGCCCCAACAAGATATTCGCTTGCAGCAAGCCCCACAAGTTTTGGCATTCCTTGACCACCAACCTCTGGAGGGTCAGTCATAGCAAGCCATTCACCCTCTTTGTAAAGCTCCCACGCACGCTTAAAAGACTCTGGAACTCTAACCATTCCATTTTCAAGATGACAACCCTCTTCATCTCCAGGCTTTTGGGTTGGTAAAATCTCTTTAATTGCCAAATTACGAGCCTCAGAGACAATCAAATCAACAGTCTTTTTATTGTTAAACTCAGCAAATAGTTCATGCTCAACTAAACCAAGCTGTTCGTAAAGTACAAAATCCACATCTCTTCTGTCTGAAATTAGCTGTGCCATAGATTGTTAAATTCCCCTTTTTGTAAAAGTTAATCTTTACAAATCTTATTAAATAGGTTTACATTAAAAAATCACTTTATAACTCACAATTTTAAAAATTAATTTATCACTTTCCTAAGTCAATAAAAGAGGAAAGTCAACATTATGGTTGATTCATTTTTTTATGGACTATCAGAGTTTGATGTGGTAGCCAATTAAAGAATTGTTATTCACAAAATTCACAAAAACGATAATAGCCAAGGATAGCTCATGTATATTAAATGCTGGGGTTCTCGTGGTTCAATTGCTGTAGCAGGTAACGAGTATAATAAATATGGCGGCGATACAACCTGCATTCAAGTAGTGGCACAAAGTGGAGAGGTTGTAATTATTGATGCGGGCACTGGTATGCGAAAATTGGGACTTGCTCTGCCCATAAATAATAGCTTAAATTACCACCTGCTATTTACCCACACCCATTGGGATCATATATCAGGATTTCCATTTTTTAAGCCTCTTCAAGATGTAAAAGTAACTCTCACCATACACAATAGTCAATTTTATACCCTCTCTGTAAAAGATATTATCTCAAATATCATGGCACTCCCATTTTTCCCAATTACCATGAAAGAGATGCAGGCAAAAGTTATCTATCAAGATGATAGCTCTAAAGATTTTTCAATAGGTTCGCTTAATATCAGCACAATCCCCCTTAGCCACCCTGGCGGTGGATTTGGATATAAATTTGTTGAAAATGGTAGAGCTTTTGTATTTTTGACAGATAATGAGCTAAATTATCCCCACCCAGGCGGGAAAACAGTTAATGACTACAAAGAGTTTTGCAAAGATGCTGATATTGTATTTCACGATATGGAGTTCATGCCAGATGAGTATCAATCTAAAAAAGGGTGGGGGCACTCCTCATGCACAGATGTTCTTGACCTTGCAATTGATGCTAACGTAAAGCAGCTTGGACTTTTTCACATAAACCAAGAGAGAACTGACGATGCAATGGATCAGATGGTTAAGTTTTGTCAAGATATGGTAAAAAAACAGAACTCTAAAATGGAGTGCTTTGGAGTGGCTGCTGGTATGGAGTTTAATCTGTTGTGATGATAAAGTGGTAAATCAGCTTGGGATCAATATCTTCTGGTGAAATAGAGCCATACTCCTCCTCTATTTCATCAAAAATCTCATCAAAAATCTTTTTTATACTCTCTTGCCTATTTTGCAAAGAGGCTAAATAGCCTGATTCACAGAGCCAATTAAAAAAATCGTCCCTTATTGTTTTATCTATCTTGCCAACCAAACCACTCAGCCCTTTATCTTCTAAATTTAGCATCTGTATAAAAAATGGTTTAAACCTATTTAGGGGTATGCTGTATCCAAGAAAAGAGCAATTATTATCTACTGCACCCATGCGATTCATAGCCCAAAGCGTTAAAAAAAGAGCCTTCCAAGTTAAAAGTTTTAAAGATAAAATAGCAGGATCAGGGTTTAAAATCTCTACCATTTTATCAATTTTTTCAATAATATTAAGTGAATGTGATGTCTTATCAATATCTTGAACAGATGAAAATGATCTATAAAGAGAATTAGTCGCGTAATTGTCAAAAAAGAGAGCTTTATCAAGCAAAAGCCCCCCAACAACCCCAAGCAATTTTTCATCAAGAAATGTTATAGGAAGCCCAAACTTTATAATAAAACTCTCATCATGCCACTTTTTTGCCCTCTGTTTTAAAGTAATAGTTGCACCTGAAGCTATCCTAAAAATATCTTTGAGCGAGTATTTAAGCAAAATAGCGGCTGCAACATCAACTGTTAAATCATCATAAATAGTTTTACTGTAATCAAAAGAGAGTTTATTGTTATTCATAGCTATTTTATTAAGATAGATCAACTCAATACCAAGATTTAGATAACAGCATGTTTTATCTACAATTTTTTCAAGCTCCTCTTTTGATCTAACAGCTTTTTTTTCAGCAGAGACAACAGAGTTTATTAAAAAGGCTATCTCAGATTGAAGATTAAGGCTAATATTCCAATCTTTCTCAATGAGCTTTAGAGCTGCTACAAATAGCTCTGTTGTATTAATATTTGAGATGCTTTTAAGGGCTTTAGAGTTTTTATCTAAATTTTTTTCTTTTTGAATTATTAAAGAGATATAAACAGACGGGGTTGGTAAATCTGACTCTATAAATGGCTTTGTTAAAAATATCTGTGGACGCTCTTTTAAATCATCTAACTTTAAAGGCTGATAAATAGCAATAGCCTCATGCGGGGGCAAAAATCCTTTTTCTGCAAGGCGAACATTTCTAAGGCGAAACTCCTCCTCTTCTGTCTCTGCTGATATTATTGTTGAGACTTCAAGCAAAAGAGCATGCAAAACAGCCATATCCATATCAGCAAGAGTATTGAGCATATTGGTAATTAGACTCTCTGCTGGCTCATCATCTTTAGTTCTTAAAAATTTAAAGTAAAAAACAGAATCTATTGTCGAGAAATCATCACTAAAATCAGATGGGTCTTGATGATAATCTCTTAGTATTATCTCAATATTTTTAAATAGATAATACTCAATAAACTCTGTCTTCTCTTTGATTGTCCAACGCAAAAGTCTTTGTGGATCAGCCTCGTAAAGCAAAGAGAGGGAATCTGTAATTTTAGCTAAATTTAGCTTATCGTTATCCCACGCTTCAACATCAAGGATATATTCCCACTGCTCAGATGATGCAAGTGCAAGAATTGGTAAAAAATCATCTCTGCCAATGTGGTGCATCAAAAAGTATAAATCTTGATCTGGAAACGATTGCACAAGGGCTGCTGGAAAAGGCGAATCAAGAATGGCATCTAAAGCCTTTTCTGCTGGCATAGCAAGAATATCTGATCTTACTGATGCAAGCCTTCTCTCTTTTTCTATGGCATTTACAATTTGATAATCTTCTCTCTCTTGCATATTTTATGACTCTTAAAATACTTTACAAAATAGCTATTTTTTATGGCACTCCACACAGGCAACTGGACCCTTTTTTTCTGTAAGGTGGCAATCTCTGCAAAGCTTGTGATATTTTGCAGCAAGATCAATATCAAGAACTTTTGAGTCCCCTGATTTTGTTGATGCTCCTCCTGCATGGCACTCAGCACACGATTGATCCTCTGAAGATTCTCCATCAACAAGCACACCTTTTTCGTTATAAACATGGTGGCATCTATCGCAACTCTCAATAGAGGCTTTTTCATTATGGGCATCATGCTCAAAGCAGACAAAAGCTCTTGTGTTTGTATTTGACTCAACACTCTCTTTATTAATATCAAAACACTCTTTAGCATTGATTGTGCCATAAGAGATAACAGCCAAACTAACACCTATAATAGCCACTACAAAAGCAGCAACAACATTATTAATAAATCTCTTCATATCAAAATATCTCCTTTATGAATAGTGCCGCTATTTAAGGTAAGTCGAGAATTTCATAGATAATATCACCAAAAAACTTAAGCTCCATACCAACATTGTAATGGTGAATAATATCCTCAAGTCCACCATGACAGTTATGACACGGTGCAATCACAACCTTAGCCCCTTTCTCTTTTGCCTCAAGAAGCTGCCTTGCTTTCTCTTTACCACTCTCAACCCTTGCATTCTTAAAAGGAGGTCCACAATTTATAACTCCGCCTCCTGCACTGCAACAGTAATTATGCTCCCTGTTTGGGACCATCTCAATAAAGTTAGAACATGTTGCATTGACCAAATTGCGAGCTTTATCGTGCAGACCACGACCCCTTGAAACATTACATGGATCATGTAATGTTACAGGAGTGTCAAATTTTTTCTTGATCTTTATCCTATTTTGTTCAAATAGCTCATTAAAATAGTCAATAGCGTGGATAATCTCAATCGGCGGCATTCTCCAGCCTAAAGCACGATTTCCAACATCATAAACAGAGCGAAAAGCATGACCACACTCACCCATTACGATCCGTTTAGCCCTTAAATTTAAGGCAGATTCAAAGTGGCACCTTTTAAGACGCTCCATCATCTCATAATCGCCTGTGAACATACACATATCACTGTTGTCCCACCCTGGCATTGACGGCATTGTCCAATTCTCACCAACAGCATTCATAATAACTGCTGCCTGAAATATGAGCTGTGCCCTAAATTTTGGCTCTGGACCGATTACAGAGTAGAATAGATCAGCACCCTCTATGTCCAATGGGATTCTTAAATTTTCAAATGCCTCTTGAGCCTCCTCCTCCTGCCACATAAGTGTATCTACCCACTCATCATCTTTTACCCACATCTGATTCATGGTTACAGAGTGGCTATGAGCTGTATCTTGAATATATAGAGGCACAACTCCAAGTTTATGGCAGATTCTCCTCATAACTGACATAACATAAGCAACATCAAGTCCAAATGGACAATACATAGCACATCGCTTACAAAGATTGCATTGAGTATAGGCAATAACAGCAGCCTGTTTTATAAATTCAGGGGAGACCTTTCCCTTTTTTTGCATAATCTCTGCTAAAGTCTGCTTTACCTTTCCTGCTGGCGAAAATTTAGGATCATTTAAAGAAAGGTAGTAGTGGCAACCTTTACTACACAAGCCGCAGTGAACACAGGTATCAACATAGACCTTTAGCCTTGCACCAGTCTCATTGGTTATCACCTGCTGAATAACACTCTCAATCTTTTCAGGTGTAAGCCCCTCAACACCCTTTAAAATCCCCTGATCATCTATCTTTTTTATCCCACTATTTTTACTCTCAGTAGCTGAATTAGATTCACTCATAAGTTAGCCCTCTCTTAAGGTTTTTATACTAACACTTTTTGTTGTTATCTTGATTCTGTTGCTTTAAAAACAGTATCTTAAAATCAGCACAATTACCAATCTTTTGCCATACGAACTCCACCAAACTCTGAGCCAATGTATCCTCTTGTAAATGGAAATAAAAACATGTGAAACAACTTTGTAAATGGGATAGCCATGAGCATTACTTCACCAGAAATGATGTGAATAATTGTCATAAAGGCAGAACCAGCAAACTGATGGTAAACCCAAAAACCAGTGATAAAAGGTGCTGCAACAATAAAAAGGATAACAAAATCTGACGGAGTTGTAAGATATTTAACCTCTGGAAGCGTGATGCGTCTCCATAAAAAGAATATGCAACTTGCAATAACAATAAATGTCATAACATCTGCAACAGCATTAGGAAGGGTAAACCAACTTATATTAAAGTTCTCTTTCCACAAAATAACATGACCAAAGACAAAAATTGGGGTTATAAAAAGGCAGATATGGAAAAGAAAGGTTACAACAGTCATGGCAGGATTGAGTTTCATACTTCTACTGCCAAACGGCACAAGCCAATGGGCAATTGAGCGTAGTGCAAATTTTGTATCCATATATTCAAAAACATGACCATCTTTTTTTTGTGCAAGTTGCCACAAAGAGCTAAAACGCCAAACACTACCGCCAATAAAGACTATAAAAGTGAGCCACGCAAACGGTCCTGTAAAAAAAGAGTATAAATCATGCATAACTAAATCCCCCCTTTATAGAGATAACATCTCTGTTGTATGAGCCTCCCTGACAACCTCTTATTAAGATAGTTGAACCATCAGGGCTAAAAATTGGATTTTCGATATATTCATATTTTGTATCAAGAATCTTGCCATTAAGTGCAATGTGGTAAAAACCATCTTTTTTAACCTTAACTGCAATATTATCTCCATCATTGCTAAAAACAGGTATCCACGCCATATCAACAATAGAGTCCCACGCCTTGCCATCAACTGCAACGCCCCATCTACCTCTATCTTTAAAGATGCAGGCAAGTCTGCCATCATGGCTAAATATTGGGTCAGTTAGGTAATCAGAAAAGGTTATCTGCCACGGGGTGTTATCAATAGCTAATGTCCAGCGTCCAAACTCTGGGGCGACAATTGCAGCGATCCTTTTTCCATCTGGTGAGTATATCTGGTGCCACAACTGAAAATATGGGCGATCCCAAAAAATTGCCCCATCTTTTGCTAAAAACCACTTTCCGCCCCTTTTTACAGGTGCAATTACTGATTGGCTATTAGGATCAAAGCAAGGCTCCCAAACTGAAGAGAAGGGGGTATCCCATGTTTTACCATCAACTGCAATGTAGTAGTCATTGTAGGAGGTTCTAACTGAAGCTGCAACATGGCTTGAATCGTCAGAAAATGAGGGCTTCCAAACATTCATAAAATTTCTATCCCACGCATCACCATTAACAGCAACAGAATAGCACCCCCCCCTAAATTTAAAAATTTCACCTTCAAGCACAGGTATAGACTCAATAACAGCAGTACTACTTTGACCGTCAGGGCTTATTACCATATCAGTAAGCTTTGAGAACTCATTTTCCCAAGGAACATCGTTGATAATGGCACAGTAAGATAGCTCTTTTTGTGCAGATACAGCAATTACTCCACTCTTGTTAAATCTCATGTTCCAGATAAAATCATAACCATTTTCCCAAGTGTTATCATCAGTAGATACCTTCCACTCACCAGTATCAGATACAAATGCAGAGAGCCTCCCGTCAGGTCCAAATCGTAAATTCCACACCTTATCATAGCCAGTTTCCCAAGTTTCAGGCTCTGCACCTTCACTCTGAGTCGATACCGTAAACTCCATATCTTCGTTTTTCACAATAGCTGCAATCTTCTCTCCGTCAGGGCTAAAACTGATATCTTCAATATAGGAAAATTTCTCTCTCCAATCGCTAAACTTACCAACCTCTTTTTTGCCTTTATCCCAATCCCAACTATCACAATTGATCATTATGCCCTCCATACAATAAATTGCCTTTTAAAAATAATTTTTTTTAAGAAGCTCTAAAACATATCTCTTAAGCAGTTTGAAAATAGGTATATGTTATTAACATTATAACAGTTTTTTGCAACTACTATTTGAATGATTTTGTTAGCAAAAAATCCATCTTAACATTGAATCTACAATGCTTATACAAAGTGCAGCTACAAAAGTTGTTATGCCATCTTTGATTTTAAAATCCTCTATAAGTTTATCTGTGATAAATAGAAGAAAAGCATTAATAACAAACTTAAATAGACCAAAAGTTATGAGCATAAATGGCAAGGTCAAAATGATGAGAAGCCAGCCTGTAAAAAAGCTGACAATAGAATAGACAATAGCAACTACAAAGGCTGTCCAGTAACTTTTAATATAGATACCGGGCAGCACATTTGCCACAATAAAAACAGATAGACTTAATAAAATAATGTTCCAAATCATGATTGTACCACCTCAACATTTGATGTAAAATTAAAAAGTATAACCCACGCTAAAATGGATCCTTCCAGCACTCTCACCATCTTCAGGGTCAAGTTTATGTCCATAAAGAAGCCCTATTGGTCCAATTGGAGTTACATACCTAAGACCTGCTCCAACAGATGATCTAAATCCTCTTGAGTCTAAATCATTTGAAAGATCATCTATCTTACCAGTATCTAAAAAACAGTTAAGTTCAAAATCTGCTGGAAGATCAATGCGTGCTTCAAGTGTTGAGTTTATGGCTGTGTGCCCCCCTTTAGGTTTTCCGCTTATAATATCATACTCAAGCATATTCTCCTTAAATCCCCTCACATTTGGCGTTCCTCCAAGAAAAAATAGCTGATCTTGTGCCACAATATCCTCTGCACCAAATGGCTGAATGTAACCCATACGGGTACGCAAAGCAAAGGTGATTTTATTAAACGGCGAGATATATTTTCTTAAATCAACCTGATATTTTAAAAACCTATCTAAATCACTATCAAATCCAGTATATAGATCAACAGAGCAGCTTGTAAGAAGCCCCTTTGATGGTCGAACTAAAGAGTCTCTTGTATCGTAACCAAGTGCAAATGAAGTTACAAGAATATTTCGACTCTCCTCATCTTGAACCTCAATATCTGCATCTCCATAGACTGTTCTATTTTCGTATTTAAGATTTAATCCAGCAGTCAGATTTTTAATAAATAGGTAACGCGAAAATTGGCTCTCATAACCCCATGATTTAATGCCAAAACTCTTATTAAGCTCCTCTTTATCCTCAACATATATGCTTGAAGTTGCATCAATTTTAGTCCCTAAAAAAAAGGGCTTTTTAAGACCGCTCTCAAATCTATACCCAATACCGCTAAGTTTGGCAGCTACCCAAGCATCAATCTCTCTGCCTAAAAAGTTGTTATCCCCAACTTTTGTGTCTATATATAGGTTCTGCTCAGTATCGTAACCTAAAGCAGCCTCAACAAAATATGGCTTTGCCTCCTCAATCGTAATTTCAATATCGGCAAAATCCTCCTTACGCGATAAATTTGGAGATTTAACCTGCACATATTTTACAGCAGAACTCTCTCTAATCCGCTTTTCTGTTGCTAAAACCTTTTTTAAGGCAAATGGCTCTCCAGAGGCTATCTCAAGCCTCTTTTCAATAACATCATCTTTAAGCCTTTTGTTGCCTAAATAGTCTATCTTTCCAAATCGGGTAAATTTACCCTTTTCAACCTCCCAAACCAAATCTGCCTCTGATTTATCAGGACTAAACTTAACATGGCTTATAACCTTAACATGAGGATAACCAAGCTCTGATAACATCATACTAAGGGTGTTTTCATCGCTTTTTACCATATATTCGCGAAACGGCTCTCCAGATCGTAACGAAATTTTTTTTAGTGCGCTCTCTTCTGTAAGTAGCCCCTTTTTGCTGCTTGATAACTTCTCAAAAAGCCCATTAATCTTGGTAGTTTTAACAATAGTTTGAACCCCCTCGCTTATATTTATATAAATATCAAGTAGTTGACTCTTAAAACCACTCTTAATTTCAGAGCCATTATCTGATTCAGATTTAGATGATTTTTGTTGATTTACGCTAACCTCTTTTGAGATTTTAGCATTTAAAAAGCCTTTGCTAAGGTATAAAAGCTCAATTGCATTTATATCTTTTTCAAGCACATTTGAGTTATATCCACCCTCAACATCTTTTAATTTTTTCCCATTTTTCTGACTTGTGAGCATAGATTCTAAAATTTCATCTTTTGATATGCTCCTATTTCCCTCAATTTTAAGCTGATTTACAACATATCGTACCCCCTCATCTATCGAAAACTCAACTATCCAGATGTTTTGTTTGGTGCTACCTTTAAATTTGCTAAAATCAACTTCAACATCTTGAAACCCTGCATCAAGATAATCTTTTTTTATATCAACCTTTGCCCTGCTCAACGCAGTGTCATCTGAGTTCCCTTTTTTAACAAGATCAACCTTTTTTTTAAGCTCTTTTTCAGAAAAAAAGTGGCTGCCTTTAAATGCGATCTCATACTTAAAACCCTCATCAACTATTATCTCAACCGTGTATCTACCTTTTGAGTCTATCTTAAGATTATGATCAATATCAACGTCAGGAAAACCAGCCTCTCGATAAAACTCAATTAGCTTTAAAATATCTTTTTTAAACCAATCTTCGTTGTAACAGTTAAGTTTTCCCGGCAGAAGCGATGAGTGCCAACTTTTGAGCCTCATCTTAAGGCGAATATCTGAAAAAGATTGATTTCCTTTAAAAACTAAGGATTTAATATTTGTGCATTCAGCTTGATTTGCCTTAGCATTATCAGCATAACATACTGCAATAATAGGACTATAAAAAAGATAGAGCAGTAGAATTAACTTTATCGCAATTGTCGTTAAATGAAAATTTTTAGCCATATCTCTTTTTTTATCCTAAATATCATCTAAACTCTAAACGATAACGAATCTCACCACCAAACTGCCCTTCAGAGTCTTGAAAACCGCTTACAAAGACAGAATCTATAACCTTATATTCAGCAGATGTTTTTCCAACCATCACCCCATCTCTGTTTTCAGTGCTATACTTTACCGTTATTTTGTCAGTAAGCTCTTTACCAACGGTTACATTAAAATCCCCAATATTTTCATCACTATCACTGCTGCCAAATTTATCTGATCTGTTATTAAATCCAACCTCAAAAATATCAAGACCAGTTGCGGATTTAACTCTATCGCTCACTGCTGAAGCTGCAACTTGAGATAACATACCAGCAGCAGAGAGAGTTGTACCGCCCTCTGAGTTAATCAACTCAGTAACTGTTCTTCCTCTAACAAGAAGTGAGATAATATCACCATCTTCCAATTTAGGCTCTGAATTAAGCTCAAAATGGATATTATCTGGTGTTCCTGATATGCCAAGAGTAATATCCCAATTTCGCACCTTACGGTGAGATTGAATATCAATCTCAGGCTCAATTTTGTATGGGTTTACAAAATCTATTATTCCTCGTGTAAGTGTAAACTCTGTTGATTGATAATTTATTGTTCCAGGATTTATCTCAGATCGCCCAGAGACTAAAGGAGATAAAACAGTTCCGACAACACTTATATCTGGTCTAATCTCTAAATAGGCTAAATTGTTATCAACAATAACAGGCTTTTTGCCCTTAACTGCAATATTAAGACGCATATTTTGAACCATCTTTTCTATTTCTGATGATTTTGAATCACTAAGTGTATTAACCTCATCTTTTGGCTGCTTAACTTTGGGATCAACCTCTTTTCTTACCCTCTTTTTATCCATAAAAGCATCTGTTAGCGTTGAAAATAGATGTCTCTCAACATTAATATCTCTTGTCCAGAGTGCCTGATTTATAAAAATATTACCAGATAGCAAGGCAGATGTTTTTGGGTCCCCTTTAAATTTAAGATCAGCATCAAAGCTGCCTGTTAAATCCTCTATCAGATTTATTGGAAGCTCTTTTGCCTTTAGGGTTGCGTAGATATCATGAGGCATAAAATTTATTAAATCAGCATATCCACTTAACTTAAATTCTCCTAATTTTGCCCCTTTAACTCTTCCACTGCTAATGTTTCCTGTTATCTGACTAATCTCAATCTTATTTTGGTTAGCCTCTATTTTTCCGTTGATTTTACTTAACTCTATCTTTTTAGGGTAATCTTGTGAGATTTCAACAGGAAAAATAGCCCCAATATCAATAAGTTCTAAAGTTGCATCAATATCAGAGCCATTAAGATAATTATCAGTCTCTTTAATATCAGCTTTAAGGTTTAACTTAACAGACCCCTTTAGCTTTGGCATATCTTTGACAAACAAAGATGCAAATTTCACAGGCAAAGTAGCTTCAGCTTCAGCTTTAACACCACCTCCAATACGACCATATAGGGCAATAAGAGCCTCGCCATTTTCAGGAAGTAAGCTCTTAAATCTATTGATTTTAAAATCCTTTCCATCAATTGAGGCGTTGATATTAAAAGCCCTTAAAAGCATACTCTTCTCTTGTTTTTTAGATTTAACGCTAAAATCGTTAGTATCTTTAAAGAGGTTTAAAGATAGCTCATCTAAATTACAACTACCTGAAATTGCATCTAATTTTTTTGTATTTCCCTTTATATTAACAGTGCCAGTTAGAGAACCATTTTCAACCTCTTTAACACCAGCAAATAAAAACCATGGAAGAAGCTCAGTTTTGTTAAAAATGCCTTGAACAGAAAAATCATTGGAGTTTAAATTAAATTTTGCACCAACATCAAAGTTTAGTCGTCCATTTACATTTAACATATTATCTTTTAAATCAAACTTTACACTAAAATCTTGAAAAGGCTTATCAACTATCTTGACCCGCTTTAGTGCAATATCACCAACAATTTTGGAGGATTTAATTGATTTTAAAGAGCCATCAAGCAAAACAGAGCCAGAGGCAACCCCGCTTATAACATTAGATTTTTTTAAAGATTCAATCAAAGAGAGATCAACACCTTTTGAGTAGAGATTAGCCTTTACTTTTGAGCTTAAAGCGTGATCAATAGAGCCTTTTAACTCAAGAGAGTTATCAGAATTAAGAGCAACAACTAAAGAGTCAACCACGCTCTTTTTGTTGTGATATAGAGCCTTTAAGCTAATAGATTCAATATGTTGTCCTGAAAATTTAGCATCTTTGCCAGATGCGTTTAAAGTGAGTTTTAAATTTTTTAGTGCTCCAGTTAATTGAGATTTTGCAGCAAGATTTAATACTATATTTTTCTCTTTTACCTCTTTATCGCTAATAACATTTAGGCAATTTAACAATTTTATAACATCTATATTTTTAGATTCAGCAAAAAGATCAAAAACAGGATCACTCATCAATTGTAAAGAGCCTTTAATTTGAGGCTCAAAAAGCACTATCTCTCCATTTAATTTTACTGATGAATCGCAAGAATCAATATCAAATTTTTTAATATTAAGAGCTCCGTTATAAAGATTAATATCAACATCAGCCGTATCTACAATAGGATAATCTTTATAACCTGCATGTTGTGCATTTAAGCTAAGTTTAACATTTGGATTATTAACGCTACCCAAAAAATCAACTTTAAAAGATGATGCAACCCCCTTTATCCCCAGCTCAATATTTTGAGCATCAAGAAAACTGCCAACATCAATATTTTCACCTAAAATAGAGATTGAGCCTGTTGCTTTATCTAATATTGTATCTAAAATATTGCTCTGATTATTCTCTATGTTTGGGCTTTTACCCAACAAACCATTTGGAAATGCTGCTAAAAGAGATATTTTTCCATCTGCTTTTAAAGATGAATCAGATGATGTTAGCTCAAAATTTTTTAAAGCTATCTGCCTATTTTGCATAACAGCATCAATAGATGAGGCTATTTTTTTATCAAGATAGCCTATTTCACAAGCAATAGATGGATCGTTAAGGCTACCAGACAATGATGTTTTAATAGAAAAATTACCGCTAATTTTATCCTCATCTATCTTTAGACCAGCCAATTTGAGCAATTTTGAAGAGATACTATTTGCATCAACTGTAAGATCAAAAACTGGCTCAGAGAGAGCATTTAAATCTTTATCAAATGGTAAAATGATATTTTTTACACCTCCGCCAATATTAAACTCACTGCCAAGAGATTTCATAGATAGATTAAAGTTGATATTTGAGCTATCTGCTCTATTTAAAATATCTAATAGATTGGATTTATAGGCAAAATTTGCATCAGCGTAAAAATTTATATCATCAATAGCTAAATCAAAATTATCTGCAACGTATTTAAATGAGCCTTGATTTAGGCTAAGAGATTTTAAGATTAAGTTAAATCCAAAATTAAATTGGCTATCATCAACATTGTTATCTTTACTATCATCTAAAACTCTAAAGGCTGATGCAATATTAAGCTCTTGATTTTTTAATAAAATAGTTATTTGAGGTCTTTGAATCTCAATTTTTTTTATAATAATTTGATTGCCAATTAAATTAGGTAAATTAGATAGATTAAAAACATTAGATAGCTCTAATGGCTTTACAAAATTTGATAAATCAAGATCAATGTGGAGTCTATCAAGGGATATAATTTTTTCTTGATTTAGAGATAGGGTGTAGTCTTTTATGGTCAGTTGAGATTCAAACAAAGATAGATTAAGCTCAGCCCAATCCATCTTACCTTCAATTTTTTGGTTGATTTGCCTCTTTAAAAATCTGCTAAAATTATCTGATTGTGTATAAAAAATAAGAGAATAGCCAATAATAGCTATTAAGCCAGCAACTAATCCAAATAGCAAGAGGGCTATTATTGACCATTTTTTTGCCATTTTAAAAAAAATAGCTCTTTTTAAAATAGCTTTTTTTGAATTAGGCTCTAAATCCCTATTTTTCATCATCACCCTTTAAAATTTACTCTATTTGTGGGGTGCAAAAAATAGTAGTTGCCCCCACAAATTAAAATCTTAAATAAATTTATCTTTAGAATTTAAGAGTCTCTTGAAGCTCATCTATAGAAAAGTCCCAATCTGAGTTGTGTGGCGGGAATTTTGAATTAAACATTTCAGGAAGCTGATCATCAAGTTTTGTAAAGCCAGCTCGTCTGTTAAACTCTTTTTCGTCATTTAGAATTGATTTTCCAAGTGCTACAACATCATCAGGGGTAAGTTTAAGACCATACTGACCATTAAGAAGATCAACAATTGTCTGAACTCCATCAGCGTTATCAAGAACAGCAAAAGCTACAAAAAGACAAAGACCAGCAGCGTCAATTGCTGCTGTTGCAATTTGAAGGTTTTTAGACAGCTCAACATTACCCTCTTTTTTAAGAGGATTAATATCACCGCCAACCTTTAAGATATTGGCTGTAACTCCATATCCAGCAGTGTGATCAGCACCCATTGGAGATGTGGCATAGGTAACACCAACACCTTTAACAGCACGAGGATCATAAGCTGGAAGCCCCTGACGTTTGACCACAGGGACACGATCAACTCCAAGTGTATCGCCAACAAATGCTGCACCATTGCCAATCATCTTGCCTTTAACTGTCCCTTTTCCTATCTCTTTTAAAAGCTCAATTGATCCCTTTCCATCACCCCACTTAAGAAGAGAGCCCTCCATTGCAACGCCAAGTGCTACACCAGTCTCAATTGTGTCAACACCCATATCGTCAGAGAGCCTATCAAGCATTGCAATATCATCAATATCTTTAATTGTGGTGTGAGCACCAAATGCCCAAAGGGTCTCATACTCAAAGCCAGATGTAAGCTGTTTGCCATCTTTGTCGTTATAGACTTGAGAGCATTTGATTACACACCCAGGATGACACCCTTCAGAGACAATACCGCCCCTTGCAGTGATATTTTCAACCATCTTTTCGCCACTTATATCTTGAGCATGATCAAAACGTCCGCTTCTAAAATTTTTAGTAGGAAGTGCTCCAGCCTCATTAATAACATTGACCAAAATTGCAGTACCAAATCCAGGAAGACCCTGACCAGTTACAGGGTGGTTATTTAGCATCTCAACCCAACGCTTGTTAGCAGCCTTAAATGCTTCAGAATCAGCAATAGGCAGACGATCGCACCCCTTATCATCAACAACAATAGCTTTAATCTTTTTTGAACCCATTACAGCACCAAGACCGCCTCGACCGATTGCACGACCAGGAGTCCCTTTAAGATCAGCCTGCTGAATACTTGCAGCCTTTAGCCTCTGCTCTCCAGCAGGTCCAATGCTCATAACACCTGTATTTTTCCCATACTTTGCCCACAGCTTTTCAATTGTCTGATAGTTTCCTAACCCCACATACTCATCTGCTGGTAGAATTTGAACTCCATCTTTTGTAATAACAACCATGCTGTAAGCATCATCATCTGGTTTTCCTTCAAGAATAACAGCTTTAATTCCAAGTCTTGCAAGTTTTTGAGATACAAAACCACCAGAATTACTCTCTTTTATTCCACCAGTTAGTGGCGATTTTGCACCAACTGAGAGCCTGCCTGAATTTGCTGCTGGTGAGCCAGATAAAAGACCTGGGGCAATAACAAGTTTATTTGCAGCTCCAAGTGGGTGGCATGTGCCAGGAACTTCATTTAAAACCACTCTTGATGTTAATGCTCGTCCTCCAAGCCCTGCAAGCTCTTCGGGTGTATCTTCAAATATGTAGGTTCTGGTTGCTGTATCAATTCTAAGTATTTTTGACATTGTAATTTTTCTCCTCTATTTTATTTTAAATTTTAAATGTTTTTTCTCTGGTGGAGACATTTTGACCAATTTAGGATCAAAGCGGGCAATAATTGAGATCAAATCTCGTTGCTGCGACATCACCTCCTCAATGTTTTTGTATGCCATTGGAACTTCATCAAGTCCTGCTGAAATAAGCGATATTCCCTTTTGCCTAAGGATAGAATCTAAATCGCTCCATTTATACTGTTTTATTGCAGCATTACGGCTCATTCTTCTGCCTGCCCCATGTGCTGCTGATTCAAGAGATTTTAGATTGCCCAGCCCTTTTACCACAAAAGCAGGTGATGCCATTGAGCCGGGAATAATTCCAACAACCCCCTTGCCAGCAGGAGTTGCACCCTTTCGATGGACAATCACCTCTTTTTTCTTTGATTCTCTTGCACCAGAAAGATTAATATCAAGAGCCATTTTCCACGCAAAATTATGGTGATTGTTGATATTAATTATTGATTCTCCACCAAGTGCCTTAACAACGCCTTTATGGATAATCTCATGGTTAGCCTCTGAATACCTGCCCATAAGCTCCATTGCCAACCAATACTCTTGACCTTCATGGCTATCCATATCAAACCAAGCTAAATTTTGTAAGTCTGCTGCAAGTTCTGGGTGAAATTTTTTTGCAAGTCTGCTGTAATGTTCAGCAATCTCAGCACCAGCACCTCTGCTGCCACTGTGGGTTAAAAATGCTAAATACTCTCCAGATTCAAGATAGCCATTTTCAGTTTTAAGATTATAGTTTTCATAACCACCTGCCTCCTCTTTATCACTTTTATCAATCGTAAGTTTGCCAAATTCAGCAAAGTGGTTGCCGCTTCCGCTTGTTCCAAGCTGTTTGTACGCCTTATCTTTTAGCGATTTTACAACAGTGCAAAAGCTCCAATCCTCGTCCATAACCTTGTGAGGCTTGGGATTTGAGAACTCTTCGCCAACTCCAAATTTTGTCTCTTTTTCAAGTGCAACTTTAAATCTGCCCCTATTAGCTTCAAATTCAGAGTATGGTATGTCAAGAATAGTCATAGAGACTCTACAGGCAATATCAACACCAACAGCATAAGGAATAACAGCATTATCAACAGCAAGCACCCCGCCAATTGGCAATCCATAACCTTTGTGGGCATCTGGCATAAGTGCCCCTTTTACAGAGACTGGAAGGCTACACGCCTGATCCATCTGAATTATCGCCTCTGGGTCTAAATTATCACCCCATATCTGATATGTAGCTGGCATAAATTATTCCCTCTTTAAATTTAATCTTTATGACTATCTTGATGCTCTAACATCAGATTTAAAATATCTGACCACCAATTATCAATATTTGGCATTGCGTGTCCCATTCCCTCTATTATCTTAAACTTTGATTTTGGTATTGACTCTGCTGTTGCCTTGCCACCTGAGAGCGGAACTAACGGATCATCGTTTCCATGAATCACAAGAGATGGAGTAGTTATATTTTTAAGATATGAGCTTCTATTGTTTTGAGTTAAAATTGCAAGATATTGACGGGCAATACTATCTGGATAAAACGAGCGATCATAAGAGTTTGCTGCAAAATCTCTGTGAAACTTCTCATCAAATGGCAAACCACTGCCATAAGATAATCTAAAAAGATTGGTCATGTGCTCAATATAGCCACTGCGATCACAAGGTGCTGGAGTTAGCATTGCCTCAGCAGCCTCTTGTGTTGGCTGAAATGCTAAATTGTCTCCTATGTGGCTATATATAGATGTTAAGGTTAAAATCCGTTTAGGGTAGTTTATAGCAAATGTCTGGGCAATAAATCCGCCCATTGAGATTCCGCAAATGTGAGCTTTTGAGATGTTTAAAAAATCAAGCAATCCAGCAACATCATCAACCATATCATCAATTGAGTATGGAACAGGCTCAGGTTTTCCAACAAACAAAGAGAACATCTTTTTTGTAATCTCTTCTATACTCATTCCATTGCATTGAGTTGATAATCCACTATCTCTATTATCAAATCTAATAACATAATAGCCACTATCTGCCATCTTTTTGCAAAATCTTATATCCCAACCAACCATTTGAACGCCAAGTCCAGCAATTAAAACAACTGCTGGTGATGATGAATCTCCAAACGTCTCATACTCAATCTCAATGTCATTACTTTTAGCTTTTGCCATTAAATTCAATTATCCTTAAAAAATTATTTAAATAGTTTAAAATCTGCCACTTTTATTTACCAATTCCAACTCCGAATAAACTCTAAAAATGTGCGAGTTCCAATACCAGAAGCACCTTTAGGAATATAGCTCTTTTCTGTAAACTCCCAAGCAGTTCCAGCAATATCAATGTGTGCCCAAGGGGTATCTTTCACAAATTTTTCTAAATATGCTGCTGCTGTGATTGTTCCAGCAGATTTTCCTCCAGTATTTTTAATATCAGCCACTTTAGATTCAATCTGTTTTGTGTAGTCTTTTCCAAGAGGAAGCTGCCATAAAGGCTCTCCAGCACGTTTTGCTGCCTCTTGAAGCTGGTTTATAAGTTTATCATTATTACCCAAAACTGCTGAATAGTGATGACCAAGACCCATAATAACAGCACCAGTAAGGGTTGCAATATCAACAACACAAACAGGCTTAAAAGTCTCAACTCCGTATGCTAAGGCATCTGCAAGTATTAATCTTCCCTCTGCATCTGTATTGACAATTTCTGAAGTTATGCCGTTGTAGTGGCAGATAATATCCCCAGGCTTCATAGCAGAGCCTCCAGTTAAATTATCAGTAGCTGGAACTATTGCCACAACTGAAATATTTTCAGGGCTTTCTTGTCCAACTGCCTGCATAAGAGCAAGAGTTGCAGCTCCTCCGCACATATCATACTTCATATTCTCCATACCAGATGGCTGTTTTAGACATATCCCACCAGAATCAAAGGTTATCCCTTTGCCAACAAGCAAAATAGTATCTATATTTTTAGTATCACCAAATCTTTTAGGTAATTTAGGCACATACTCTAAAATTACCATTTTAGGAGGCTCATCTGAGCCTTTATTAACAGCAAGAATACCTCCCATTTTAAGTTCAACCATCTTTTCTTTATCAATTACTGTGCATTTAAAATTGTATTTATTTGCCAAATCTTGAGCATAAGATGCAAAATCAGAGGCTCTCCAACCATTGCCCGGCTCATTTGCCATATCTCTTGCTTGACAAGCAGATTGAGCAGATACAAATCCAAGTTTAATAGCTTTGCGAATTAGAGAAATTGTAGTTTTAGAGCCTTTTTCAAGATAAAATTTTACCTCACTTAAACCTTTATAATCTGGCTCATCTTTTTTCTCTTTTTTGTATTTTAAAAAGCGGTAATCTCCAAGCAAAATACCTTCAGCTAAACACTCTGCAATATCTGCTGAAGTTAAGTTATTTAAGAGCACATCTTCAAAATTAGGAACAGAGATCATAATCTTTTGAGCTTTAACCTTTTCTGAAATCAAAGCAATAGTTCCACCTACTTTTCTAAACTGCTCACGCAGATTGTAAATATCTATTTTACCCAACTTATCAACCAATTTACCAACACCAACAACCAAAACCCTTTTTGATAACATAATGCTTTTTTGAGATTCATTTGGATAGAGCAGAAGTGTCTGCCCCTCTTTACCTGAAAAATCTCCAAGTTGAAAAGCATTGATAACCTCTTTTTCTACTATTGGATCACATTTAATGCTCTTTTCACCATTAACTGGTTCACAAACAGAGTAAACTAAAAGATCACCATCAAACTTATCTATACTTTGTTCACTTGCCATAACTTTTGTTGTCTTCATATATTCACCGCTTTAAGTTTGATTTTTTTTATTTTTATATTTTATAAAGCTAATAATAATAATAAGGGGTGTTGATATGTTCATAACTTAGTCAACTACTTGTTTTTAAAGAAAAAATAACACCCTAAAAGTGTTCATAACTATGTTCATAACATGTTCATAACTATTGAGTTATCAACACATTCAAACAAAGATGTTCATAACTCAATAGTTATGAACATAGTGTGTTCATAACTTTAATACTTACTCCTCTACCCACTCTTGAATTTCACTAATATCAACGGTTTTCCACTCATTTGAGGCTCTTTTTTTAATAAAGATATAAAACAAGATGTCAATAACTTCAAAAACCATGTTGTATAAAAAGACCTTTTCAAGAACAGCACCTTCAGTATCATCTTCACCAGTAATTTTACCTGTAACTGGCGTTTTAAGTGAGGTTAGCTCTAAACTTTCGCCCTTTAGGTTAAATCTCCACTCATTATCATCAACTCGCAAAACAAGGTTCATATCAGTTACAACAGCCCCTTTTTTAAGGGCAGTTTTTCCCTCTTCAAGACCTGCATCATCGCCTTTTATTGAAATCTTCTCAATCGAGTCATCACCAAGAGAGTTTTCAAGTGCAATGCAGTTCCCAATCTCAAACACAATTGAGTTGCACTCAATTTGAGCTTGAGCAAGTTGAGCCTCTGCCATCTTTTTTATGTTTATATCATTCTCAATAAGATACCAAAGCCATGTAAGAAACTCATTACCAAGAAACTTATATTTATTATAACTTACCGATATATCATACATTATAAATCATCTCCAATTACCTTACCTCGATTGACATTAGCAGGAGCCAATTTTAGAACAGCATCTCGCTCTTCATCTGAAAACTTATCTGAACTCTCAATAATTGTGAATGGAAAGAGTTTTATGAGCCTTAGTTTAAATGATTTTGTAAATAGGGTTTCAAGCTCTTCGTTAGCTGCCTTTTGAGTTGAGAAAAATAGAACCCTTTGAGCCTCATGACTCCACAAAACATCATAGATATTTGGTGTTGAGGGAATTTGACGCATCAATTTATCTGTAACATTCTCTTTTATCTCAATTTTCTCATTTTTTGATAGAAACTGCCTCCCCTCCTCTTTAAGTTTTTTTCCAATTTCAATTGAAACATGTTTTTGGATAATTTTTGCAGGCAGGCTTTTTTTATCTATCCTAAGGCTAAAGAGAAAAAAATCGCCAAATGTAAATGTAAATGTTTCAAAATCAGGATTGAAATTGCTCTCAAATGGTGTCCAACCTATTGTAATCTCTGCATACTCATCTTCAATTGTGGTGATTGCGTTCTGTTTAAGTCCAGCGTGAATGGTCTCCATCACATTATCTTCAATTTTTCCATCTACCCTGTATCGTGCTACAGATACGCTTGATGACAACAAACCCATAAATACTCCAGTTTTAATGTTTTTTAGTTAAATTGTTAAAAATTATTAAATTAAGAACTATCTTTTTTTAAGCTATATCAAAAGCGTAATTCTGATACTACCACAATAACTTTTTCTTAAAAAACGATAAAAATATTTTTTTAATCTAAAGCGTAATAAAAGTGTAATGAAATAGAACCATATAGTGTTATTGACAAAAGAAATTCATTGATATAATAGCTGTTTTCATTATAGCAATTATGGCATAATATCAGGTATGGCATATCTGAATAGATGGAGTTACTGGAGTCTAATTATTTAAAAAGAGTGGTGGGCAATTAAATTTAAATCGTAATGTTTTTTAACAAGGAGAGAAAATGGGTAAAATTAAAGAGATTAATAGCAAAATAGTTTTGATGGCACTTGTAGTATCACTTATTATTACAGTTAGTTTTGGAAACGCCCAAGCATCTGAAAACAAAAAGAGCTTGATGATGGCAACAACAACCAGTACCGATGATACAGGTCTTCTTGATTACCTGATGCCTCTATTCACAAAAGATACAGGGATTGAGATTAAATGGACAGCAACAGGTACTGGAAAAGCTCTTGCACTTGGGGTAAGCTGCGATGTTGATGTTTTATTGGTTCATGCACCTGATGCTGAGAAAAAGTATATTGAAGCAGGGTCAGGCAAAGATCGCAAAGAGGTTATGTATAACGATTTTATAATAATAGGACCAGCAGACGACCCAGCAGGTGTTAAAGGCAAAAGTGTTGTGGAGGCTCTAAATACCATCAGAGAAAAGCAAATTGCATTTGCAAGTCGTGGAGATGATTCTGGTACACACAAAAAAGAGCTTGAGCTATGGAAAAGCTCACAAAAGGCTATTCCTGAAAAGGAGAGCTGGTATATCCAGACTGGGCAAGGAATGCTTGCAACTATTAATATTTGTGAAGAGAGAAAAGCTTACACAATGACAGATAGAGGAACATACATAAAATATAAGGCACAAAAAAATGGAAATCCTCAACTTCATATTATTGTGGAAAAAGATGGTATATTATTGAATCAATACAGCGTAATTGCTGTTAATCCTGAAAAATGCCCTAAAGCAAAATATGAGCTTGCAAAACAATTTTCAGATTGGATGGCAAGCCAGAAGGGGCAAAATCTAATAAATGATTTTAAATTAATGGGTGAGTCCCTCTTTACACCAAATGCAAAGTAACTTCTTAGAGCAGCAAATCTATTGCAAGGATATTAGACTCCAAATAAAGGTGGTAGGTTTGATATGATTTTATATCACCTACCATTTATTATTTTTTTAAGACAATGAGGATAAAATATCAATTATGAGTATCCACCATAATATAAAAAACAAAATAGTTTACTTCATGCTGATTCTGTTAATTTTGTCCATATCAACAACTGCTGTTGCCGAGAGGGTCTTTTTTGCAGGCTACAAAGGTGGATTTTATATAAAATCTGAGGAAGAGGGTGGAATGGAGTTACGTTTTGGTGGCTCTTTTCAATCTGATTACAGATATTATGCAGAAGATGAGCGTGCAGATAACAGATTTGATATTCGCCGTGCCAGATTGATCTTTAACGGTCAACTTACCCAGTGGTTTAGATTTGCAATGGAGTATGAGTTTCAAGGAAATGAGACAAGTAACCTTATTGATGCCTATGGAGAGGCAGTATATGGCAGTAGCGGCTTTAGGTTTGGTCAATTTCAAGAGCCATTTAGCCTTGAGGCATTAGAGAAAAACAGTGCTATTTTATTTACTGAACGCTCTATGGCTAACTATCTTGCCCCTTCAAGAGATGTTGGAGCTATGTTTTACAGCTCTCTATTTCAGGACTCTTTGCACCTTTTTGCAGGTCTATTCAATGGTGATGGAGATGATGGCTCTGCAAGGGGAAATGAGCATGATGAGCCTGAATTGGCTGGAAGGGTCGTATTTTCACCTTTTAAGCTTGTTGACTCAAATCTGCCTATCCAATCTCTTCAGGTTGGGTTATCTGGAACTGTTGTAAAGGCTGATAACTTAAACATAGATTTAAGGGTTAAGAGCAGTGGAATGGCTGGAACATCTAAAAACATCTATGAACTTAGCCATAATACCAAGTTTGGAGTGATACAAGATGTTGATCAAAGAGTTAGAACAGGATTAGAAGCTGCATGGACTTATGGACCTGTTGCAATTCAGGCTGAGAGGATTAGCTTTAAATATTCAGAGCTTGATCCAGCATCTGACGCCCCAACATCTGATGCTGATTTTTCATCATGGTATTTAAGTGGAGCTTGGGCGATTACTGGAGAGTATCAATCGCTCTCTCAAGGTGTGTTAAAGCCAATTTTTCCAAACCGATTTTTTAACCCTTCTGAAAAGAGTTGGGGGGCTTTTGTTCTTGCTGCAAGGTTAGAGCGTTTTGAAGGAGATGAGGATTGGATAAATCCAGTTTCAAAGGTATCTGTTAGGTATGCAGATGGCTATAGTTTAGCTCTAAATTGGATTTTGTTTCCAATGTGCCGCATTATTGCAGACTACTCATACACCGATTTTTCTGACCCAATCAAAGTAAGAGTTCTTCCTGACGGCAAAGTTGACTATATTGATGAGGAGAGTTGTTTGACACTTAGACTTAGTATGGATTTTTAACAAAATTAGTTATTTTTTTAATTGATTATAAATTGATAAATTTATTGGAGATAAATAATGGAACAGGTAAAAACAAAATTGAGAGATAAGATAAAAGAGTTTAATTTTAAAGTGTGTTTAACCGCTATTTTTTTTCTTATTTTTATGGTTGTAGCAGGAACCACTTATGCAGCATACCACCATGAGGGAGAGCGAGATTCAGGCAATTTTCTTGAAGTTTACTACGATAAAGCAGGAACAAAACTTGATCACTGTGCCCTTTGCCACTCTGGGGGAAGCTATACCAGCAGCACAGGCAAACCAGCAACATTAGGAAGCTGCCAGTGGTGCCATTACACAACTGATTATGGCAAACAAAACGCTAATATTGAACAAACCATTAACTCTTATGGAAAAGATTATAAAAATAATGGTCGCAGTGCAAGTGCCATTAGTAGAATTGATCTTATGGATTCAGACCAAGATGGATCAACAAATCGTGATGAGATATTGGCAAATAGCTTTCCTGGCAATGATAAAGATATACCATCTCTTAAAATGGCTCCATCTAAAGTTTATACCCGAATTCAGCTTGAGGGGCTGCCACAACACACTCAATTTTTGCTTATGAATACAAGCAGATCAGGTGATTTTTATGCTGAATATTCAGGCGTTCCATTAAAAGAGCTGCTTGATGATGTAGGGATATTAGATAGTGCAACTGGAATAACTGTTTTTGCTCCTGATGGCTGGTCTCAATATCACCCGCTCTACTACAATGAAAAGGCTGAAATGTATCATGTTTATGGAGATATGCCAGAGCAAAATTACCAATATCCACCAGCAACTTACAGTTATGATCTTGAGGCTGATACTATTTTAAGCCCAGGTACAGGTTGGTGCGATTATAGTGCCCCATCGTGTTCTGGAAGAACACACGGGGATTCTGTTTATGTTCAAAATGGGTTAAAAGCGATTTTAGCAATAAAGCGAGAGGGAATTTATTTAGATTCAGGTATTTTGACAGATGACAATAAACTTGATGGTGAAGGACCTTATAGGCTTGTTGTGCCGCAAAAAGTTGTAAGCCCACCTGATCAATCAAGTAAATCTGATAACCAAAATGTAAAGTGGCCTTACACCTATGAATGGGATCACAATGCTGGTGCTGCTACCCGCTCTGTAACAATAATAAGGGTTGAGCCTTTGCCTGAAGGGACAACAGATATTGATATTCTTGAGGCTGGCTGGAACTACATTGATAATAGCCAAATAATAATTTATGGGGCAATAAAACAGCAATCTCAAAATAGCTGCGTTAAACTTGGGAGTGATATTGGATTTACCCTACCTAATCTAAAATTTGGTGAATTTCAATTTGGTATCAACTTTAAATATGTTGATGGATTAAATTTTAAGGTTAATCTTGACACATTTGTGAATTATGTGGATTCCAATTTTGATGAGATAGTTTTTAATCAAGATGGTAATGGTCAAATCCCATCACTTACAATACCTTGTATAGAGGTTGGTGCAAAAAATTATGAGGTTCACTTAACCTCTCCAAACGCCAATTTTATAGACTGGACAGTATCATCTATTAATGAAAAATAGTAGAGATGCTCGCTCGCTTCTCTAATGGTATTATGGTATTTTTGATAACACCTTTTTAGACCATAAAAAAACAAAAAACCCCTTGAGAAAGCAAGGGGTTTTGAACTTTGCTGAACCGTAGCGTTTGTTGTAGCTCTATTTTACAGCAATTAGAACTGCAATATTGCTGCTATTTTATAAGCATCTAAAAACTTTAAGTTCTTTTTAAGATTTTTTACAGCTATTGGAATATACTGCTCAAAAAAGGTTTTACCCCTGTTCATAGATAGATGGCTAAATGCCCCAAGCATCTGCATATTTCTGGTGATGTTACAATATTTGTAACATTTTATAAATTTTTTTGGATCATGCTCATACTTTGAGAGGTAGGGATCATCTTTAAGCTGCTTTTTAATTAAATCCTCTTCAAATAGCTGACCAACTTTATCAACAGACTCATATAAAATTAACTCTCTAACCTCATCTTCAAGATTAACATAAGGGTCAATAAGCAAAGAGGCAAGGTCATATTGAAGTGGTCCTCTTCTGGCTGATTGAAAATCTATAAAAAAGTATTTTCCATCTTTTACCATTATGTTTCTTGACTGCATATCTCTGTGCATCAACCCTTGAAGTGCACCATCAAGAGCACCGTCAGCAATTGAGCTAAACTCATCAATAAAATCATCAAATTGAACATCTAATTTAAGATAATTCTGCAAAAAAGCCTCAACAAAATATCTGCACTCTTTTTCAAGAATCATCTCTTTTGAATAGGTTGATGTCTGAAATGTCCAACTATCATCAAAGCCAATTATACCTTTTATTGATAAATCTATGGCAAGGCTCGCTATTTTTTTGTAATACTCAATGTGAGATTTGCCCAAGTTGATAACATCTTGAAGATGGGTATCTCCTAAATCCTCAACTACAACTAAACCAGCAAATCGATCATAACCCTTGATTTTAGGAACACAAATTCCCTGTTTAAATAGATGCTCGCCAATCTTTATAAATGAGTCTATCTCTTCAACTTTGAGGTTAGATTTATCGCTTTGATGCGCAATCCCATGATCTGCAACAATCACAGAGTTGCTAAATTTATCAGAATCAGTGCAGCGAAACCACCCTCTATCTGAACCATCTCCTGCAAGCTGTCTAATTTCAACTCTTTTAAGATTCTTATCTTGATTTAGAGCTAAATGGTCAGATGTAATAAATCTTATGGCAGCATCTTTGTAGGTTTGAGGCGTGCCAATATCTTGCCAAAAAATATCATTACAGATAAAGGCTTTTACTAAATCGCCTTGATCCGCAAGCTCAGAGTAAAGCTCAATAGTGCTAAATGGGGCACTTTTAAAATTTTGACTGCTGCTATCAATGTGGTCAAATATTTCAGGGGATAGAACTTGAATGCCTGTAAAAGCTAAGAGCTTGTTTTTATTATTATCTGCGTAATTATCTGACTTTAATTTGCCATTTAAAAAGCCTCTGATAAAACCATTTTTATCAACAATAACTTTATTAAAGATAGCATAATCGTGAAGAAGAAGGGTTGCACACCAGCTTTTTGTGTTGGTTTTTTGGGCTGATAAATGAAAATCAAACAGAGCTTTTAGATCAATGTCAGATGCAACATCGCTATTTATAACAATAAAATTGTGATCCCCCATAAAGCTCTTAACATTTCTGATAGCCCCGCCAGTATTAAGAATTGTTGGCTCATAAATTGTTGTTACTTCAATATCAAAGAGATTTTGTGAGTTGCACCTTTTTATAAACTCTTCAATTTGGTTGTGCAGATGGTGGCTATTTATGATTATAGATGTGCAGCCAGCTTTGGTTAGCTGTGATATGCACCGCTGGAGCATAGGCACGCCATTTAGGGTAAATAGAGGCTTTGGTGTGATAGCTGTATGGGGCAAAAGACGTGTGCCAAATCCAGCAGCAAGGATCAACGCTTTCATGTTATTTTTTTTAAGTTATCAAAGAGGTTAAAAGTTGGTTATGATGTTACAATGGTGAGTAGATCCTCAATTATTTCTTTATATTTTTTTATCTCTTCAATATCTTCAGAGCCTTGTACTCCATTGTTTATAAAAAAGTTTGCAGCATTGGTGTAGTTTATTTTAGATAGAGACTCTTTTAGCATAATCTCTTGTCTTTTATAGTAGCTAATACCTTTGCTCTGCATCTTTTTTATCCGCTCCTTAGGATCGTGCTTATCTTTTGGGTATCGCTCAAAATACATAAGAGCAACTTTGTATGACTCTAAAAATGGTCGTAAAAATTCTGAAAATCCTTTTAATTTTCTATACCCTTCAGATGTTAAGTTGTAGGTATCTGAAAAAGATTGATTTGGGACCATTATCCCATCATCAATAAAGGCTCTAATAGAGATATGAATCTCCTCAATGCAGGTTGTCTCCTCATTAAATGAAAACTCATCAATAAAGAAATTCTCAAGAAAGCGGTAAGTTTCGGTCAGATCATCTGATGAAAATTGAAATTTATCGGTCTTTAGTATTGCAGTTGCAGTATAGGCTGCTGGAATAAAAAAGCAGATTGCATTGTTTTTATAGTAGTCAAGTATGGGGCGTTTGTTATCTTTTACGAAAAATCTTGTGTTGTCAGTAAATTCGTCCTCAGTCTCATCAGCAAGCTCAATAAATTTTCTATCAACAAATGTCTTTAAAACATGATTTAATGCAAGATCAGGATCAATTGTCAAAGTGTCAGCAAGCTCTGCATTGGAGATGGTAAGCAGGTTCATGTAGGAGTTGACCCTAAACATAATCTCCTTTTTAGAAAAGCTGCTGCCAGTTGAGTTTAAAACAGCACTTGCTATGATTCCATGAGGAGTTATGATTGATGCCTTATTTATTGAGTTTAAGAGCCTATATCCTAAGTTTTTACAAAGTGCCATATGCTCTTCATTAGTAATCTGATTAATATCAATTTCTCGCTCATCTAAGTAGTCGCTTAAAGCAAAAGGCTCATGAAATTTTATATAGACCTTACCATACTTTTTTTTCAAAAATTTTCTTGCCTTAATAAGCTGAGAGAGGTTTTCAGGATTTTTTTTGCCCCCTTCAATCTCGTGCAAATAGGCATCCTCTTCAAGAACTCGGTCATATCCAACATAGGTTGGCATAAATATAAGGTCTTCGCACGCCCCATTTTTGTATGCTTTGATAAGTATGGATAAAAATCCAAGTTTTGGAGGAAGGAGCTTGCCTGTTCTGCTTCTGCCACCTTCAATAAAAAATTCAATGTTAAACCCTTCAGATAATAGCTTTTCAATGTACGCAGCAAATATGCGAGAGTATAGAATCGCCCCTTTAAATGTTCGTCTAAGGAAAAAAGCCCCTCCCCCACGAAATATTGGACCAAGAGGCCAAAAAGATAGATTTTTTCCAGCAGCAATATGGGGGCAAGGCATATTATTTTTAAACATCAGATATGATAACAAAAGATAATCAAGATGGCTCTTATGGCATGGAGCAAGGATAACAGGGGCTTTTTTTGACTCCTCTTTTATCCTATCAAGCCCCTCATAATCGACAACTAAACCCTCAAAAATATTGTTAAAAGCCCAAGTTAAAACCTTTTCAAATATAAATATTATATTTAGGCTATAGTTAGCTGCAATCTCTTCAATATATGCTGCTGCTTTTTTATGGGTAACCATAAGAGATTGTCCCTCGTTTTCTGAGTGCTCACGCATAAAATTTTGAAGCGATTGTTGGGTTAAAATATCCTCTGTAAGCTCCTCTCTTGATTTTAAAATTGGTCCTGTGATGCTCTTTTTTTGGCGATTTAACAGATCAATAAGATGGGTTCTTAGAGTGTAGGCTTGAAAATCCTCATCAATATCTCGTATATCAGGCAGATTTAAAAACTGCTGAAGATTTAGAGGATCAGATATTTCAACACATATCTTTTCAGGTTTCTGCCATATTGATAAAAGCCGTTTTAATTTTCCGGGCTTTTCATTACTACCAAGCAAAATATCTATAAAAGTTGAGGTTGTTCTAACTGGTTTTACACTAAATACAATAACTTGCGGAACAAGAAATATAGGCTTTTGGCTCTTTTTTTGAAGCTCAATTAGGTGTCGTAAGGGGTCTGGTTTTGATTTAACAAATCTTCTATAAAAATTTTTAGCCTCAACCATGTATAAAAATCCAGATCGACCACTTGAAAATTCTTGCTCAAAATATTGTGTGTGGTATGGGTTTTTTATCTCAAAATATCTGATAATATGCTCAATCTGAGATGTGATTATCTTTAAGAGCCTATTTATCGGCAGCAAAAAAAAGAAGTTAGACTCAAACGCAATCTCAGGGTAAGGCAGAGCAGACTTTTTTAGTGCAGTGTGATAGTATAAAAACTCAAACAGGCTCTTGTATTTGCCCACATAAATTACAACCCCTTTTTCGTTAAGCCGATTTAATTTTTCTGTCTTTTTTGGATCAAGTTTTATCTTATCAAAGATGTTATTGATAAGATATGATGGCAAAAAACCAGAGTTTCCAGGATAAAAACAGGAAAAATGGTCGCCAGTCTCTCCTACAATTTTATTTATATTATTGCTCCAAATAGTCTTAATTTGTGATAAAATACCCATTTTATTAGCCTCCACTAAATTTTGGTTTGAACCTCTATCAAAGGTTTAATTTAATGGCAATAAAATAATTTAAGGTCAAAAATTGGCTTGATTTACTTAGGTTCGTATGTTAAGTGATACCGATTAATTTTACAGAAAAAAGTAAATAATCGAATAGGACTATCTATTTATATAGTTATTTGATTTTAATAAGTTATTTTATAGTTTATGTGTAGTGGTAATTATTAACGTTGTAAGGAGATTATGGATTATGAAAACATTAATTGGTGGAGCTGTTGCAGTTCTTCTCGGTCTTATTGGTATTGCAGTGTGGTTTAACGCGTTTTTGCAGATTCTTGCAGGTGCTATTCCACCCGTACTACTTCTTGGCGGTGGTTTGGCTCTATATCTTGGTTTTGATGAGCTTAAAGATTCATGGAAAAAAGATGATGGCAGTGATGCACCTGAGGGTGATAAAGCCAGAATCGCTGAACTTGAAAAAGAGCTTGAAGCATTAAAAAAATAGTATTTGCCTCTTTTAAGTGTTGATTAAGGTTAAATTTTTAAAAAGGGTTAACAACCACATTTAATGTTGGTGTTAACCCTTTTTTATTTTAACTGCAGCCAGTTTTCATTTTGTCTGTGTAGAGAATCTATGGATTTTATTACAATTTTTTTCATAGCAGTAGCCCTTGCAATGGACGCCTTTGCTGTTGCTATTACAGCTGGATTTCAGATACAAAAGCTAAATAAACGCCATTTTTTTAGGTTATCATGGCATTTTGGTCTATTTCAGGCAGTTATGCCTGTTATAGGCTGGTATTCAGGTATTAGTGTTATTAGATTTATCGAAAAATACGACCACTGGGTGGCATTTTTACTGCTTATGTGGGTCGGCTTTGGAATGATAAAAGGTGCTTTTGCAGATGAAGAGGACAAAAAATTTATAGACCCCACAAGGGGCAGGCGTCTTGTGATGCTATCTGTTGCAACAAGCATTGATGCACTTGCTGTTGGATTTAGTTTAGCAGCTCTTAAAGTCTCAATATTGCTGCCTGTTATTGTGATTGGATTGGTTGCCCTAATTTTTACCTCTATTGGACTTTTTGTTGGAAACAGATTTAGCTCATCAGCAAAAGCTGGGGAGCGTGCTGAAATTATTGGAGGTGTTGTGCTTATTTCTATTGGTTTAAAAATTCTTCACGAGCATCAGGTATTTTAATGTTAAAATTTAAAGTATTAAAAATATGTGAAAAGAGCCTTGCCCGAAGAGGCGTAATTACAACATCTCATGGAGAGATTGAGACTCCTATCTTTATGCCTGTAGGGACAGCAGGGAGCGTTAAATCTCTATCTGTTGAGGATTTAAAGGGGTGTGAGGCAAAAATAATACTTGGTAACACATACCATCTCTATTTACGACCCGGCTGCGATGTTATATCTCATGTTAAAGGGCTTCATAAGTTTATGAATTGGGATAGATCGATATTAACAGATAGCGGCGGGTTTCAATTTTTTTCCCTTGCCAAACTTGCTAAATTTAGAGATGAAGGGGTAACCTTTCAATCTCATATTGACGGCTCATCTCACACATTTACACCAGAAAAGGCAATTGAGATTCAAGTCACATTTGGCTCTGATATTATGATGTCATTAGATTGGTGCATAGGACACCCAGCCACAAAAGCCCAGAGTATGGAGGCTCTTAAAAAGACAACTCAATGGGCAAAAAGGGGCTTACATTTTTGGAAAGAGAGCTACAACTCTTTAAATTCGCTTTTTGCAATTGTGCAGGGCGGAATGTATAAAGAGTTAAGACAAATCTCTGCGGAGCAGCTTATTGAGCTTGATTTTCCCGGTTATGCAGTAGGAGGCTTGAGTGTCGGAGAGCCAACAGATTTAATGTATGAGATTGCAAGCCACACAGTTCCGCTCCTTCCATACAATAAACCTCGATATGTGATGGGGGTTGGAACTCCTGAAAACCTTGTTGAGATGGTTGGAATGGGGGTTGATATGTTTGATTGTGTGATGCCCTCACGAAACGCAAGAAATGGTCAACTATTTACTGAACAGGGGACGATTAATATATCCAATTCAAAATTTAGACTTGATACTGACCCTATTGATATAAATTGCAACTGCTACACATGCCAAAACTACTCAAGAGCCTATCTTCGACATCTTTATAAATCTCGTGAGCTTCTTGCCTACCGCCTGAACACTATCCATAATTTGCATTTTTATCTAAATTTAATGAAACAGATTCGTGAATCTATTGATAACGGATATTTTCTTGATTTTAAAGCTCAATTTAAAAGTAGATTATCTTCTTGACAAGATTGTTGTAACTATATATAGAAACATAGAATATTATTGGTTTTAACTTAAATCAAAACAATTTTCATAAAAAATATAAAACAATGAATCAAAATTTTTCAGGCAGCTACTACTATTTTAGAAACTACTATTACAGGTGGCTGCCTGTGCTCTTTTGATTTGTAACTTATATGCAAAATTTCAAAAAAAGCCGCAGGCAAACAAACCTGCGGCTTTTTTTGTTTTTTTAGATTTACTAACTTTCATTTAAGGAGATGTATCACCATGAAAAAGACCTATGATGTAAATGTTGAGAGTTTTATGCCACTTATGGCACCTGAAGAGTTCAAAAATCAATTTCCAATGCCACCTGAATCAGAAGATGCTGTAGTTGCTGGCAGAGAGGAGATAAAAAATATTTTATCAGGCAATGACAGACGGCTTATGGTTATAACTGGACCATGTTCTGTCCATGATGAGGCAGCAGCAATTGAGTATGCTGAGAGGCTCTGCAAATTGAGAGAGAAGGTCAAAGATTCATTTTGTATAGTTATGCGGGTATATTTTGAAAAACCACGCACAACCATTGGCTGGAAAGGCTTGATAAATGATCCTTACATGGACGATAGCCGCGATGTTATGGAGGGGCTAAGGCGGGCAAGAAAGCTCCTTATCAGCATAACATCAATGGGGCTTCCTACTGCAACAGAGCTTCTTGATCCAATAATTCCTCAGTTTATTGATGGGTTGATCTGCTGGGCTGCTATTGGGGCAAGAACAACTGAATCACAAACTCATCGTGAGATGTCAAGCGGTCTATCTATGCCTGTTGGATTTAAAAACACAACTGACGGTGCTTTAGATATTGCAATAAACTCAATGGTTGCAGCAAAATCTCCTCAAAGTTTTCTTGGCATTGATCCTCATGGAAAAGTTTGTGTTGTCAAAACTAAGGGTAACCCCTATGCCCATATTGTTTTGCGAGGTGGAAAACGTCCAAATTACGACTCTGTAAGCATCAGAGATGCTGTTGAGAGGCTCAAAAAATTGGATCTATCTCAATCAATTATTGTTGATTGCTCGCACGCAAATTCAGGCAAAAAGTGTGAGGGTCAGGCTATTGTTTGGGACGATGTTATAGGTCAATACCTTAATGGAAACAGCAGTATCAAAGGGCTTATGCTTGAGAGCAACATTTGTGAGGGAAATCAAAGTCTATCTTGTGCTCCTGAAAATCTTAAATATGGAGTCTCTGTTACTGATGAGTGTATATCGTGGGAGACAACTGAGGAGCTAATATTAAAAGGGCATCGCCGAATTGGTAAGGCTAATGTAAGTTTGTAATGCTCTGGTTCTCTGCTATTGCATCGTAACCCGTTTCAAAACCCATGTTATGCGCCTTATTTATAAGCTGCATAGCGTAGTTTGATGCAGATGGTTTTATTATAAATAGCAGAGAGTATTTTAATCTATCAATAGACTCAAGTGATTCAAAAAAATTATTCACCCCTTTTGAGTCTGCTGAAAATTGAGCTTGAGAAGAGTCGCCAGTTGGGGCATTAGCAGCCTCTGATCCTGACGAGCTAAAAATACCATACCTGATTAACTCGCCAGAGCACTCAATAAGAAGCGTGTTCTGGTTGGGATTGTCATCTTTTGCTGGTATAAACGAGATAGCCCTTTTTTGCATTGATGGAGATGCTACCCTTTTTTCAAGCTCTGCTAACTGGTAAGTTAGCTCTTTGATTCTGCTTAGATTTGCAAATAGCCTCTCTTTAACCCCTTTTTGCTCTTTTTCAAGCTCTGCAACATTTTCTTTTAATAGCTCTTTTCTATTCTCATCTGTTAAAACCTCTTTTGCTGGCTCTTGTTTTGAGTTAAAATCTAACTTTTGAGTTGTAATACTAACTGCTATCAGAAGCACTAAAAGGATCATAACTCCTGATAGAGAGGTTATAATATCTTGAAATGAAAATAGAGAGATAGCTACCGCACTGCTATTTTTTCTGCGTTTTTTGTGGTTCATAAAAATTTCTGGCACTGCTCCAAGCATTTAGGCTGCGGGAATTTTCATCATAAGTAGCTCTTCAA
>JADFZO010000049.1 GCA_015232465.1 Desulfamplus sp. | reverse complement strand
AAATGATGTTGCGATTCAAGATGTTAATAGACATGAATCACAGAGGATGAAAGCTATTTAAATCTGTTATTTTAGTGACCAAATATGGTTATCAAATACTAAGTTGATCTCAATCTCTATATCTGATAGAAAGCACGGCTCAATAATAAACAAAATTTAAAGCCTTACAGGAGAATAAAAAAATGAGTAATATATTGCCTGAATTTGGACTCTCTTTTGATGATGTTCTGCTTGTGCCTGAATATTCATCTATCTTGCCTGACGCTGTTCAAACCCAAACAAGACTCACCCGTGAGCTTGATATAAATATCCCAATTGTCAGTGCTGCAATGGATACAGTAACAGAGGCTCTGACATCAATAAGCATGGCAAGGGCTGGGGGTCTTGGATTTATCCATAGAAATTTAACAATTGACGAGCAGGTGATTGAGGTTGATAGGGTCAAAAAATCTGAGAGCGGTATGATTGTTGATCCAATAACCATCTCTCCTGATGCCCCAATTTCAAGTGTGCTTGAGATTATGGCAAAATATAGAATATCTGGCATTCCAGTAACTGAAGGGGATAGATTAGTAGGTATTGTTACCAATCGAGATTTGCGATTTGAGACAGAGCTTGAAAAACCAGTTTATGAGGTTATGACTAAAGAGAATCTTGTTACTGTTCCAGAGGGGTGCTCTCTTGAAGAGTCCAAAAAGATGCTGCATCAGCACAGAATTGAAAAGCTGCTTGTTGTTGATAAAGATGGTAAATTAAAAGGGCTGATTACAATAAAAGATATTGAAAAGATTAAAAAATATCCAAATGCCTGCAAAGATTCAATGGGTCGATTAAGAACTGGTGCTGCAATTGGTGTTGGCTCTGATATGATGAGGCGTGTTGAGGCTCTTTTAAATGCTGGAGCTGATGTTCTTGTGATTGACACATCGCACGGACACTCAATGAATGTTATCAATGCTGTAAAAAAGATCAAACACTCATTTCCTTATTCTCAGGTTATTGCTGGAAATGTTGCAACTGCTGCTGGAGCAAAAGCCCTTATTGATGCTGGTTCTGATGCTGTTAAAATTGGAATTGGACCTGGCTCTATCTGCACAACAAGAATTGTGGCTGGAGTTGGAGTGCCTCAACTATCTGCTATATTAAATTGTAAAGAGATTTCTGATGAGACTGGGGTGCCTATAATTGCTGATGGTGGTATTAAATTTTCAGGTGATATTACTAAAGCAATTGGTGGTGGAGCACACTGTGTAATGCTTGGCAGCCTTCTTGCTGGCACTCAAGAGAGTCCTGGTGAGATTGTCATTTTTCAGGGCAGAAAGTATAAAGCCTATCGAGGTATGGGGTCAGTTGAGGCGATGAAAAAGGGCAGTAGCGATAGATATTACCAAAAAGATCACAGTGATGACGAGACTCTTGTTCCAGAGGGGATTGTGGGCAGGATACCATACAGAGGGACAATTAGGGAGAATCTTTTGCAGATGCTCGGTGGTCTTAAAGCTGGAATGGGTTATCTTGGAGCATTGACAATTGAAGAGTTACGACAAAAGGCAAAGTTTGTGAAAATTACTGCTGCTGGACTCAGAGAGAGCCATGTTCATGACGTAATCATAACTAAAGAGTCGCCAAATTATAGTGTTGATAGTATGAAGTAGAGCCTTTTGGTTGGTTATGAATTATAAAATTCTGCTTTTTTTAGAATCAATATTTTGAGGTATTAATTTATGACAACTCAAACCTTAGAAAGAGAAAAATTATCAATAGCTGATTACGAAACAGACATCTTAGCATGGGCAAATGAGCAGGCTTGGCTGATTCGTAACAGACAATTTGATCTTTTAGATATTGACCGTATTGCTGAGGAGATAGAGGACGTGGGTAAAAGTGAGCAGCGAGAACTTGCCAACAGAATTGTTATCCTTATTGCACATCTACTAAAGTGGAAGTTTCAACCTGAACGTCAAGGACGTAGCTGGCTAATTACTATACGTAATCAACGAAAAGCAATTGATATTCATCTAAAAGAGGTGCCAAGCCTTAAGGTAAAACTCAATGATACCCAATGGCTTGATGTTGTGTGGGGTGATGCTGTTTATTTAGCATCAAAAGAGACTGGATTAGATATTTTTCCTGAAAAATCAATTTGGTCAACTGATGATATTTTATCAGAATCATGGCTACCAGCGTGATAATTTTTCATAGTTACTTTATTAGCATCAATTGAAATATTCAACCTAAAAAAAATTAAAAATATGACAGAACAGACAAAAAAAACTACTCAATCTCCCCAAAAGTTTTACCATCTTCATGTCCATACTGAATACTCTTTACTTGACGGTGCAATAAGGCTTGATGCCTTGATGAAGCGGTGTAAAGAGTTTGGTATGGAGGCTGTTGCAATGACAGATCATGGCACAATGTTTGGTGCTGCCCCATTTAATGAAAAGGCTCTGAAATCTGGAATAAAGCCTCTGATTGGGTGCGAGATGTATATTGCACCTCGCACACTTTATGACAAAACAGCAGAAGATAACAAAGGGCTTAACCATTTAGTTCTTATTGCCAAAGATAGGGAAGGCTACTCAAATCTTTGCAAATTAGCATCAATTGCACAACTTGAGGGTTTTTACTATAAACCAAGAGTAGATAGGGAGACTTTGGCAAAATTTAGCAAAGGGCTTATTGCCCTATCTGCCTGCCTTAAAGGTGAGATTCCTCAAAAAATCCTTAAAGGTTCAAAAGATGATGTTGATAATTCAGCAAGGTATTATCTTAAAACTTTTGGGGAAGATAACTTTTTTCTTGAGGTTCAGCATAATGGGATTGAGATTCAAGAGAGGGTCAATCAAGGGATAGTTGAGTTGAGTGAGCGGCTATCAATTCCAATTGTTGCAACAAACGATTGCCACTATCTATCAAAAGGTGATGTTCGGGCACATGAGGCTCTTCTTTGTATTCAAACAAGCGATACCATAACTAATAAAGCACGATTTAAGTTTGACTCTGATCAGCTCTATTTTAAATCTCCTGAAGAGATGATCCGCGATCTTGGCAAATATAAAGGTGCTATTGAAAATAGCTGTAAAATTGCAGATATGTGCAATGTTGAATTTGATAACAAAACCTACCACTTTCCACGCTATACAACTCCAAAAGATGAAAATGGCAACTCAAAACAAGATGAAACTGTTGATGAGATATTTGAGAGGCAAGTCAGAGAGGGATTTCAAAATCGTCTTTTGGCTATTAAAAATAAAAATCCAAATTTTAGCGATGTTGATGAAAAACTCTACAAAGAGCGTCTTGATTACGAAATTGGCGTAATTTTAAATATGGGTTTTGCTGGATACTTTTTGATTGTGGCTGATTTTATAAGGTACGCAAGAGAAAATAACATTCCAGTTGGTCCGGGTCGTGGCTCTGCTGCTGGAAGCATGGTTGCCTATTCAATGGAGATTACAGCATTAGACCCAATTGAGCATGGGCTTATATTTGAGCGGTTTTTAAATCCTGCCCGTATTAGTATGCCTGATATTGATGTTGATTTTTGCATTGAGGGTAGAGAAGAGGTCTATAAGTATGTGATTGAGCGTTATGGCGGAGGTGATTATGTATCTCAAATAATCACATTTGGAAAGCTAAAGGCAAAGGCTGTTATTAGAGATGTTGGTCGTGCCCTTGGTGTGCCGCTGCCTGAGGTTGATGAGATTGCCAAAATGGTGCCTGATGGTCCTAATATTACCTTGCAAAAAGCTCTTGACGATGTGCCTGAGATTCTTGAAAAGGCAAAGGAGAGTCCAGTAAAGCAGGAGATGATCGATATATCGCTTCTGCTTGAGGGGTTGCCTCGACACGCATCAACTCACGCTGCTGGAGTTGTTATATCTGATAGACCACTTGTTGATTATCTGCCTCTCTATCGTGGCAAAGATGGCGAAGTTGTAACCCAATTTGATATGAACTATGTTGAGAAATTGGGGCTTGTAAAGTTTGATTTTTTAGGGCTTCGCAACTTAACTGTTATTAAAAATACGATTGAGCTTATCAAAAAATCAGCAGAAAATGATCCCACAAAATCTATAAAAGTTCCAGATTTGCTAAACCTTGATCTTGAAGATAAGTCAACTTATCAGCTTCTATCACGAGCTGACACAACTGGCGTGTTTCAGCTTGAGAGTTCTGGCATGAAAGAGCTTATCGCAAGGTTGCAGCCAGCCTCTTTTAGTGACATTGTAGCTCTTGTTGCCTTGTATCGACCCGGTCCCCTTGATAGCGGTATGGCTGACTCCTATGTTGAGAGAAAACATGGACGAGAAAAGGTTGAGTATCTTTTTCCTGAGCTTGAGCCAATCTTAAAAGAGACTTATGGTGTAATTCTTTACCAAGAGCAGGTTATGAAGATTGCAAGTGTTCTTGCAAACTACTCAATGGCTGATGCTGATGGTTTAAGAAAAGCTATGGGAAAAAAGATAGCCTCTATGATGGACGAGCACAGAGGGCTTTTTCTTAAAGGTGCAAAAGAGAACAATCTATCTGAAAAAAAGGCTTCAGAGCTTTTTGATCTTATGGAGAAATTTGGAGGTTATGGATTTAACAAATCTCACAGTGCAGCTTACGCCTTAATCTGCTTTCAGACAGCCTATTTAAAGGCTCACTATCCACGCCAATATATGGCAGCCTTGATGAGCAGTGAGATGAGCAACTCTGAGAGTGTTGTCAAATTTATTGATGAGTGCCGCACCCACTCAATCAAGGTTCTTCCACCTGATGTAAATGAGAGTGATGCAGGATTTACAGTAACCTCTGATGCCATTAGATTTGGCATGGCAGCAGTTAAAAATGTTGGCTCTGCTGCGATTGACTCTATTGTTGCTACACGAGAGGAGTCTGGCAAATTTAAGTCAATCTACGATTTTTGTGAGCGGGTAACTCTTGGTAAGGTCAACAAACGGGTTTTAGAGGCTCTTATAAAGTGTGGAGCTTTTGACTCAACTGGTGCAAAAAGAAGTCAGTTGATGGCATCTTTAGAGAGTGCTTTAGATCATGGAAATAGAGTTCAAAAAGAGCGAGATGATGCTCAGATGGATCTATTTTTATCTGATGATGGCGTATCTTCTGCCCCTTCTGTTCTGCCCCAAATGCCAAATATTGAGGAATTTGACTCTTCTGAACTTCTTTCAATGGAAAAAGAGAGTTTGGGTTTTTACATCACTGGACACCCGCTTGATAAATACAAATCTATCATTTCACGATATGCCAATGTAAACTCATCTAATCTTAATGAGGTTAGTGATGCAACGATTGTTAGAATGGGCGGGGCTATTCGTCCTTTAAAAGTGTTGCAGACAAAAAAGGGAGAGCCAATGGCTTTTGCATCTCTTGAAGACCCTTATGGAACTGTTGAGGTTGTTGTCTTTCCTGAAGTTTATGCTCAAACAAGTCAGATTCTTCAAAATGAGGAGCCTGTGATTATTCAAGCAGAGGTGCAAAAAAAGGAAAATAATATAAAACTTCTTGCTCAATCTATTGTTCCAATAGAAAAGGCAGAAGAGGAGTGGGCATCAACCATAATTATTAGGGTAAATTCAGGTAGAGATGAGCAAAATCTTGATAGGCTAAAAGAGATTTTGGTAAAATATCCAGGAAACTGCAATGGATTTTTAGAGATTCAAGCATTAGAGAGCGTTTGGGTGGTTATTCAAATCTCTAATAATGGTGAACTCAAATTATCGCCTAACCCTTTGCTATTTCAAGAGGTTGAGGCTCTCTTAGGTATTGGCTCAATTGTGGCAAGATGTGGTGCTATAAAGCAAAAAGAGAAAAAAAAGGTCTGGCAGTCAAGAAAAAATGGCTCTTAATTAAAATCATCAAGATCAAGATCATCAAAATCGCTAAGATCAAGATCATCTAATATATCATCAATATTATCAAAATCGCCATTTTTGTTACTGCTATTGCTCAATATTTGTGCTCCAGTAGCAGCAGCCACTATGCCTCCTGTTGCTATTGCAGTTTCTGCTCCTCTACTACTACCTTCTTTGCTACTGCTCGCCGCCTTTGGCAATGCTGAAGTGGCGGTTGGTTTAGTTTTAGCAAGAGAGTTTTTATCTATGCCATCTATTTTAGTGCTACCCTTCTTTAGATTTGCCCTTTTTAGCTGTGTTCGAGATTGGTGCTCAAACATAATCATAAAAATAACAAAACCTATTCCAGTTATATTGAGCATTGCAATAGTAATTACAGTGAGATATATTGCTGCCATTTTTTCCCTCTTTTTTTAAAGTGTTTAAGTTTTAATTAAATAGCCATAAAAGATAGTCAATTATAGTAAAATTATTTAAGGAAATAAAATGGATTCAGAAAAAAATAAAATTATAATTTTTGATACAACATTACGAGATGGAGAGCAATCGCCAGGTGCAAGCATGAATGAAGCGGAAAAGTTAAGAATAGCCACTCAGCTTGAAAAACTTGGTGTCAATGTTATGGAGGCAGGTTTTCCAGCAGCTTCAGAGGGAGATTTTAAGGCTGTTGAGCTTGTTGCAAAACACATTAAAACTGCCACAGTTGCAGCTCTTGCAAGGGCATCAGAGATAGATATAAAAAAGGCTTGGGAGGCTATAAAAGAGGCTCCACACCCAAGGATCCACACATTTATTGCAAGTTCTGATATTCATCTTAAATATAAACTTAAGATGTCTCGTGAAGAGGTGCTTGAAAATGCAATAAAGGCTGTAAAATATGCCAAATCTTTTACTGATGATGTTGAGTTCTCAGCAGAAGATGGCTCAAGAAGCGATCCTGATTTTCTTTGCAAGGTTTTTGCTGCTGCAATTGATTCTGGTGCAAAGACAGTTAATCTTCCAGACACTGTTGGATATGCAGTGCCAGAAGAGTTTGCCGAGCTTGTCCGTTATGTGATGAAAAATACCCCAAATATTGACAAAGCAATTTTAAGTATCCACTGCCACAATGACTTAGGACTTGCAACTGCAAACACACTTGCAGCAATAAAGGCTGGTGCGCGTCAGGCTGAAGTTACTATCAATGGAATTGGGGAGAGGGCAGGCAACACCTCACTTGAAGAGGTTGTGATGTCTTTAAACACCAGACCAAACTTTTTTTCACACACCACATCAATTGACACCACAAGAATCTATTCAACAAGCCGTCTTGTCAGCATGATTACAGGTATTTTGGTTCAACCAAATAAGGCTGTTGTTGGGGCAAACGCATTTGCACATGAGGCTGGTATCCATCAAGATGGTGTTCTTAAAAATCCAATGACTTATGAGATTATGAAGCCTGAAACCATTGGACTTAACAAAAATAACATGGTTCTTGGCAAACACTCAGGAAGACACGCACTCTACTCTCACATCTCTGCAATGGGTTATAACCTATCTGACGAGGAGCTAAATTTGGTGTTTGAGAAGTTCAAACATTTAGCTGATCGCAAAAAGAGCATTTTAGATGAAGATGTTGAGGCTCTTATCAATGAGGGCGTTTTAAGAAGTGCTGATGTGTTCCGACTTGAATATCTTAATGTAACCAGCGGGACATCAGTATTTCCAAATGCAAGTGTTCATCTTAAAATCAACAACCGTTTGGTTAAAGGGGCGGTTGAGGGCAATGGTCCTATTGATGCTGTTTATAAGGTTATTTCAGATTTAACAGGCACAAAATCTCAGCTTTTACGCTTTTCTATAAGTGCTTTGACTGAAGGAACTGACGCACAAGGTGAGGTTACTGTTCGATTGAGTGAAGATGGAATTGTTGCACTTGGAAAAGGGGCTGACCCTGATATTATAACTGCAAGTGCTTTAGCCTATATCAATGGCTTAAACAGGCTTGAATATCTTAAAGAGCACCCTGTTGTCAGACCAGAGACTCTTTAAAAAAATAGAATCAGGATTAGAGAATGGATATATTAGGTAAGCTAAAAAAGGGGCTTAGTAAAACGCGGGAGATTCTCTTAACCGATGTTGATGAGCTTTTTTCAAGAGATAGAAAAATAGATGCTGCTCTTTTAGATGAGCTTGAAGAGATTCTTGTAATGTCTGATGTTGGCATTGATATTACTTCAGAGATTATGGATACAATTGGTAAAAGAGCCAAAAACCTCACCTCTGCTGATGAGCTAAAAGCTCTTTTTAAAGATGAGCTAAAATCAATGTTTCCAAAGCCATTGTTAGATAGTAGCTCAGAGGTATCTAAGCCATTTATAAAGCCTTGTGTAATTATGGTGGTTGGGGTCAATGGCACAGGCAAGACAACTACACTTGGAAAACTTGCCCTTAAATACTCTTTAGAGGGTAAAAAGGTTTTGATTGCCGCAGCAGACACATTTAGGGCAGCAGCAATTGAGCAGGTTGAGATATGGGCACAGCGTGCAGGTGTTGGGATTGTAAAGCATAAAGCTGGAGCTGATCCTGCTGCTGTTGCCTTTGATGGTGTTGATGCTGCAATTGCACGAGGTGTTGATATTTTACTGATTGATACTGCTGGCAGACTTCACACCCAAAAAAATCTGATGGAGGAGCTAAAAAAGATCAAACGCTCTGTCTCAAAGAGGCTTGCTGGTGCACCTCACCAGGTTCTTATGGTTTTAGATGCAACAACTGGTCAAAATGCACTCTCTCAGGCAAAGCTGTTTAACGAGGCTGTTGGGATTACTGAACTTGCCATGACTAAACTTGATGGCACAGCAAAGGGGGGGATTGTTATTGCTGTGGCAAAAAGTGTAAATGTTCCGCTAAAATATATTGGAGTTGGTGAGGGGATCGATGATCTTCAAGATTTTGATCCAGAATCTTTTGTTAATGCACTCTTTGATTAAAATTTTTAGCCTTTGATTAAAAGTTAAGCTGTGCGATTTATAGCTTTATCGCTCGGCTTGAAAAAAATACCAAATTAAATTTCCACCTATTTTAAGGAGTTTTTTATGGCAGTTGTTATTAAATATGTGGTTGTCAGAAATGGAGAGGAGAAGATGACCTTTGCCACCAAAAAAGAGGCAGATGCCCATGATAAGATGCTTGATATTGCTGATAATCTTTACGATTTTTTAGGTATGTGCGATGAGCTTGAGCCTCTAAACGCTGCCCCTTTTAGTGATGAGCAAAGGGAGGCAGCAGCCCTCTTTCTTTCAAAAAGAGCAGATGAGGCTATCAATATTTTAAGAGGAGGGGCACTAAAAAAATCTCAATCTGTTAAAGATAAAGCAGACGATGAATCAGAAGAGCAGAAAGAGCAGATTGATGAGCCTGATAACACCTTTTTAGAGTCAGAAAATAGCGATACAGAAGATGATGGCGAAGATGAGGCTATTTTAGAAGAGGCTCTACCAGTTGAGAAAAAAAGGGGGCGGGCAAAAAAGCAATAGTCAAAAAAAAGCAGTAAAAGATCATGGGTTCTATTTAAAAAGCATGATCCTATAATGCTAATCTGATATTCATTTTATGTACATATTCAAAACTTTACACGCCATTTAAAAGCCAGCCATATTGCAATAAAACCTAAAATCTACTGAAATAATCTCTATTTATTTCAGCATGATAGCCTCTATCCCAACACATTTATTAAAATCGTGCCAAGCTCTTTTTAGAGCTGGCATGGTTTTTGTTTGTCTCTTTTATCCTTTTATCTTTAACCGTAAAGATAGATTAAAATTTTAATCTATCTTTTGCATTACTTTGCCTTAATTTAACAACAATAAAAATCCCCCTTAAATATGGAGATACAAAGATCATGTTTACAAGAATACTCAACTCAAGACTTCCATTAATCATCTATAACCCATCAAAGGTCTTTTCCCTTAAATTTTTCAAAGCCATTTTTAATTCTGGAGGCTTACCCATATTTGATACAGAGTTTATGTCATCATACGAGATTATTGAGGGTATAAAAACCCTTATAAACTCAGATACCCTTTTTGGTCTAAGGCTTGTAAATCCTGATACTGCTTTGATTGCTCAGATAAAAGAGCTTAATCCTAAAAGGCTTGATTCTATTGTTATATCAACTGATTTTAATAATCAGACCAATGAACAAGCTGCGAATAGTGAAAATAGAAGTGGAGCATTTGACCTGATTAACAAAAGTTTTGTTAGCACAAAGATTATCCTTGAGGTTCGTGAGATCAACATAAATGAACAGATAGCTCAGCTCAATCCCCATGCACTTATTCTGCGAGGCAATGAGGCTGGGGGCAAGGTCTCTAACTACTCATCATTTATACTTATGCAGTGGTATCTAAAAAATAGCGAGTTGCCAATATTCATACATGGCGGAGTTGGCAGAAACACTGCATCTGGTATGTTTGCTGCTGGCGTGAGCGGAGTTGTTTTAGATAGTCAAGTTTGGTTATCTGATGAATCCCCTTTATCTGAAAATTTTAAAAACCTTCTTTTGAGCCTTGATGAGAGCGACTCAATTGAGATAACCACTGATACTAAAAATATCTTTCGTGTATTTGCAAAACTTGGAACTAAGATTGCCAAAGTGCTAAAAGAAAAGGCAATCCTTATCTCTGCTAAATCCATTTCTGATAATGAAAATAGTAATAGCTACGGCGATCCTAAAGAGAACCCTGCCAATCTGATTTATAAAGAGATAGGAGATCATATAACTCCGCTTGATAAAGCTGATGCACCAGCTATTCAATCTCTATTTTTTATTGGTCAAGATGGATTTTTCTCCAAAAATTTTGCTTTTATCTGCTCATCTTCTAATTCAAACCCTTCTAATTCAAATAATGCAAAATCTTGCACATTAAAAGAGATGGTTTCAGGATTTTTTAAGGAGATTGGCGAGCAGTTAAGCTATGTTGATCTCTTTGATCCAATGAAGCCAAATTCTCCAATGGCAAAGGATCACGGCACAAAATTGCCTCTAATTCAAGGACCTATGGCAAACATAAGCGATAATGCTGATTTTGCTGCGCAGGTTTTAGAGGCTGGAGCTTTGCCATTTTTTGCTGTTGGAAGTCTGCCTCCATCTCTTGCTGAGAGTATGCTTGAGCGTGGCTCAAAAAAGGTACATGTTTTTGGTGCTGGACTTGTTGGGATTGAGGCGTTTAATCCAGCAGTTGAAAAGCATCTTGAGCTTGTAAGAAAATATAAAGCCCCTTTTGCTCTCTTTGCTGGCGGTATTCCATCTCAAGTTATTGAGCTTGAAAAAGGTGGCACAAAAACCTATCTGCACACACCCTCAATCTCAATGATGGAGAATGCAATAAAGAGCGGCTGCACCCGTTTTATATTTGAGGGCAGAGAGGCGGGTGGGCATGTTGGCTCTTTATCAAGCCTTGTGCTGTGGGAGGCTGCAATCTCTAAATTAAAAGAGAGAGATAAACTTGAAGATAACTTTAATATTGCAGATTTAAGCCTTGTGTTTGCTGGAGGCATATCAACCTGTTTTGCATCTTGTTTTATATCTGGTATCTCATCATGGCTTGCTGCAAAAGGGGTAAAGATCGGGGTGCAGGTTGGCACTGCATATCTTTTTTCTAAAGAGATTGTTGAGACCAAAAGCATGAAAGAGCAGTATCAAACAATTTTATGCCAAGAAAACGAGACCGTAGTTATTGGAAATAGCGTAGGTTTAGCATCACGCACAGCACCAACTGAATTTGCACGAATGATGGTTGAAAAAGAAAAAGAGATGATAAAGCGAGGCGAAAAGCTCGAAGATAGAAAAAAGGTTTTTGAGAAAAATAATATCGGCTCTCTTTTAATTGGTGCAAAGGGTTTTCTGCCTGATTTTAAAAACCCAGGGGAGTCAAACTACATCTGGTTTGAGGGTGAAGAGCATAAAAAAAGGGGAAATTTTCTATCAGGAGACGCTTTAGCTTTTTTTAAAGAGACAACTACAATTGATAGCATTCACAGAATGTTTTTTGATTTTGAGTCAGCTTTAGTAGCCACATATCTATCAAGCGTTAAATATAAACTCTTTAGTAATCTGAACCGTCTTGAGATTTTATCCTCTGAGACAAAGAGCGTGAATGACGAAATAGCTGTAATTGGTATGGGGTGTATTTTGCCTGATGCCAATAACCCAGAAGAGCTTTGGGAGAATATCTTATCAAAACGCTACTCAATAAGGGAGATGGAGGATACAAGAATCAGAAAAGACCTCTACTATGACCCAAATAGATCAGCAGAGGATAAATCCTACACAATGCTTGCTGGGTATATCAAAGATTTTAAGTTTGATAATGAGCGTTTTGGCTATGATGAGGATAAAGCTCAAAGATTATCGCGAAGTCAGCAGATTCTCTTAGTGGCTGCATATCAAGCTCTTGAAAATGCTGGCTATTTAGATGAAAATCTAAATTTTGGAGTTCAAAATAAGCCAAACAGCCCAAAAAGAGTTGGGGTAAATTTAGAGCGAACAGCAGTAATTGTGGCAACCTGTCTTGGAAATGAGCTTGGAAATGAGTTGCAGCTTAAATACCACTTTCCAGAGGTGCTATCTATGCTTAGAAAAACAGAAAATTTTAAGCAGCTAAGCGATGATGAGAAGGCAGCACTTACAGCAGATTTGCAAAAAGGGATGGAGGGGCGACATGCTGGCTATGATCCTGTTCATGGAATGCTTTTAAACATTGAGGCATCAAGAATTGCAAGGCATCTTGGCATTCGAGGTGTCAACTATGTTGTTGATGCTGCTTGTGCATCTTCATTTACTGCAATTGATGCTGGAGTGCGTGAGCTTTTATCTGGTGATTGCGATCATGTTATTGTTGGCGGCGTAAACACACATCTTGCCCCTGAATCTTTTGTTGGATTTTGTAAAATGGGGGCACTCTCTGCAAAAGGCTCTTTTCCATTTGATGAGCGTGCTGATGGCTTTATTTTGGGCGAAGGGGCTGCTGTTTTTGTTCTTAAAAGAGTTAAAGATGCTCTTCGAGATAACGACAACATTATTGGGGTAATTAAAGGTGTTGGCGGAAGTTCTGATGGAAGGGGAAAAGCAATTGCAGCCCCAAATGTTAAGGGGCAGCTCTTAGCCCTTGAGCGATGTTATGAAAACATGGCTGGAAGAGTTCTGCCGCAAGATATTGGATTTATTGAGGCTCATGGAACTTCAACAATCATGGGTGATCAAGCTGAACTTCAAACACTTAAACAGCTCTACTCTACTGAAAATTCTGATAAGAACAAAATTGGTATCAGTTCAGTCAAATCTCAAATTGGGCATCTGCTTGGCGGAGCTGGTGCTGCTGGACTTATTAAAGCTCTGCTTGCTGTTCAAAAGGGGATTTTGCCTCCAAATGCAAATTTTGAGAAACTGTCGCACAACCACGATTTAAAGAGCACTGGACTTTATATTATAAAAGAGCCAACTGATTGGATCACACCTGATAATAAGACCAGAAAGGCTGCTGTTAGCTCTTATGGATTTGGTGGGATCAACTACCACCTTGTTATTGAGGAGTTTCGAGGGGCTACTCTTAGCTCTTCTTTAAATTCTGCACTCTACACACTGCTGCCACGCAAAATCTTTGCAAATCCTGATTACGACTTTAACGATGATCGAGTTGTTATTGCTGGAATGGGTCTTTGTCTTCCCGGGGGGCGGGGAGTTGATGAGTTTTGGTCAAATCTTGAGTCTGGCAAAAAGCAGCTATCTGACATTCCAGAGGATAGGTTTGACAACAAAATTTATGCTGAATTTGATAAAAAATCTAATTATCATCTGCCAATGGTAAAAGCTGGATTTATTCACGATTTTAAGTTTAATAATGTAAAATATAGAATGCCTCCATCAATTGTAAGGTCTTTAGAGCGAGGGCAACTTCTTGGGCTTGATGCTGCTGATGAGGCTATCACAAAATCTGGATTATCAAAGTTTACCCAATCTGCTGGCGTTCCATCAAACAAAATAGGGGTTATTCTTGGCACAATTTCAGGTGAGCGTCAGAGCAAAAATATTTTGCGTGTAAGAAAAAATTTTATTGGTGAGATCATTGAAAAGAGCAAAGCAATTGACTCAAACAGGGCAAAGAGCATTGCTTTAGAGCTTGTTGAGTCGATTCGTCAAAGATTTCCTGAAAATAATGAAGATACAACACCAGGGCTATTATCCAACATAATATCAGGACGCATTGCCAACTACTTTGGTCTAAATGGCGTTAACTATGTTATTGATGCCTCGTGTGCATCTGCTGCAATTGCAATTCGTAATGCAATAAAAGATATATCATCAAAACAGCTTGATTTTGCACTTACTGGCGGAGTTGATGCAAATCTCTATCCAGCAGTTCTTATGGCATTTAAGCGATTGGGGCTTTTATCTTCAACTGAGCCACGATTTTTTGACTCAAGAGCTGATGGTTATGCAATGTCTGAAGGTGCTGCTATCCATGTTATGACAACCCTAAAAAGAGCAAAAGAGGCTGGCATGGAGATTTTAGCAGAAATTGGAGATTGCGTTGTTAAATCAAGTGCACCTGACCATCTTCTCGCCCCATCAGAGCTTACATTTGTCTCTACAATAGATGAGTGCTACAAAAAAAGTGGCATACGAAAAGATGATGTTGGCTATCTTGATCTTTTTGCATTTTCAAACATCATGGGTGATATGGTTGAGCGTCAAGTTGTTGAAAAGTGCTTTAAAGAGCGGGCAAAAGCTCAAAAAGAGGGTGTTAAACCCATATATTTTGGAAATGTTAAAACCCAATTTGGCTACTTTAAAGCTGCAAATCCTGCTGTTGCTTTGGCAAAAATGGCTTTGATGAATAAAAATAGAACCCTTTTGCCAAACTTTGATTATGACCCTCAATTTTCAGCTTTAAAAAATCCAATTGTTGCTGGCAAAACTTATGAAGCTCCTCAAAAATTTGCATTTAATGTAAATGGAATTGGTGGAAACCACTGCCACGCAGTTGTTAGCATGGTCAATTTTGATCTTATTGCTGGAGCTGGGGAAGAACAGGGAGATAATTTAGCAGATAGAGAAAAATTAGCTGATGCTAAATCTGCCAATCTACCAGACAATGGCTCAAACAGAATGCCAGATGTTTTAAATCCACAACAACAGATTGTTGTAGCTCTTTTATCAGGGCAAGGGGCACAAAGCCCTGGCATGATGAAGGAACTATTTTTTAAAGATTCTGAGATAAAAAAGATCATGCAAGAGGGTGAGGCTATATTTGTAAAAGAGCGTGGTTATTCGCTCTTAGATATGATGTTTAGCGAAGATGATATTAGGCTAAATTTAACTGAGAACACCCAACCAGCAATATTTTTATCCTCTGCTGCCATATTTTCTAAATTGCAAAAAGATAATAGCTTTAAGCCAGATTTTTTTATTGGTCATAGTGTTGGAGAATATACAGCCCTATTTTGCAGTGGAATGTTAAATTTTGATGATGCTATGAGGCTTATTATCAAGCGGTCAGATTTGATGAGAGAGGCAGCAAAAGAGTTTCCTGGCAAAATCATGGTTGTTTTTGGCAATGAAGATGAGACAGCTTCGCTTATTCGTGAATCAGGTGCATCGTGGCTCTATATCACAAATAAAAATAGTGAGCGTCAAACAGCAGTCTCTGGAAGTGAGCAAGATATTGATATTTTTTGCAAATTTTTAACATCAAAAAATGTGGTCTATAAAAAGCTCAACCTTTCAGGTGCATTTCATACCCCGCTTTTTGGCAGGGCTTCCCAAGAGTTAAAACTCTATTTGGAAAAAATAAACTTTAATGGTGTTGATTTTTCAAAAGTTATCTCTAATGTTACGGCATTACCATATCCTCCAAATGCAGACCAAGTTAAAGAGCTTCTTGCAAGTCAGATAACCACCCCTGTTGAGTTTATAAAATCAATTAAGTATGTCAATGCCATTGGCTCAATTGGAAGCACGCACTATATGGAGATTGGACCTAAAAAACTGTTGGTCAATCTGTTAAAACATATTAGCATTAAAAATTACACAATCTCAGTAGCATTAGATTCAATAGTATCTGGAGCAGTTGATAGCCAGCTTTTATCTGTTGTTGATGAAAATGCAATTTTAATTTCTGGTGTCTCTGTAGGGCTACCGGGCAAGGCGAGACGTGTCTTTTCTTCTGATAATTTTGATATGATTCTTGATGGACAGAACTTTATTGAGCCTCTTACTTTAAAGGATCAAGAGCTGATTGTTGATAAAAATATAACAAGAATCTTAAAAGAGCCTGATGGAAATGCCCGTTTTGTTGAGATTTCAAAGACTGAAGATGTTATCCATTTAGCGGGTCAGCTTGGATATTTTAACCTTACTGAAGATTATGGTGTAAAGGCTCAATATGATATTAGCATGGCATTGGCTGTTGCTGCTGGAATTGAGGCTTTAAAAGATGCGGGGATTCCTCTTGTGATGCAGTATAAGATGCGGGCATCTTCTTCAAATGGTTCAGATGATGGAAAAATTGGAGCAACTGGTAAAGGGGCTGAAAAGGAGAAGGAGAAAGAAAAGGGAGTTAAATTTTTTGCTCTTCCAGAGGAGATGCAAGATGATACTGGAGTAATTATAACTTCGCTATTTCCAAGCAACGAAACATTAATAAATGAGATGGAAAAATACTTTTACGACAAGCTCTTTTTAAAGCCTTATGAGGAGTTTCAGAGTATCTATTTTTATCTGATGGAGAATGTGAAAAATCCTGATATAAAAGAGCAGATTACAGATTGGTTCTTTAAAATCAGAAAGGGCAAAAGAGAGGATTTTGGTCCATACAGATTTGATCGCAACTTTATGGTCAATGCCTGTCCATTAGGCTCTGCCCATTTAGCACAGATTATCAAGGCAAAGGGACCAAATGTGCTTATTAGCAGTGCATGTGCATCAACAACTCAAGCTGTTGGAATTGCAGAGGATTGGATAAAACTTGGACGGTGCAAAAGAGTTGTTGTTATTGGTGGAGAGAATGCAACATCGTCAGCACAAAATCAGTGGATTGGTTCAGGATTTCTTGCACTTGGTGCTGCAACTGTTAAAAAACGTGTATCTGAAGCTGCAAAGCCATTTGATAGCGAACGTAATGGCACAATCTTGGGTGCTGGTGCTGTTGGTATTGTGGTTGAAAAAGCATCTGAGGTTCATGCAAGAGGCATGAGAGGGCAGGCTATGGTGCTTGGAACTCACATGGCAAATAGTGCATATCACACATTCAACATTGACGTTCAACACATGGCAAGTGAGATGAAAAAATTTATCTCAAAGGTTGAAAAAGAGCATAACTTAAAGCAGTCTGATTATGCTGATAAACTCCTTTTTATGTCTCACGAGACCTACACACCAGCAAGAGGCGGCAGTGCTGATGCTGAAGTTACAGCACTTAAAACAGCATTTGGCAACCACCTTAACAATATCTGCATAACCAACACAAAAGGGTTTACAGGTCATACGCTCGGTGCTGCAATTGAAGATGTTGTTATGGTCAAGGCTCTGCAAAAGAGAAAAGCCCCGCCAATTGCCAATTTAGTAAATATTCCAGACCATTTTAAAGAGCTTAATTTTGCCACAGCAACCCCATCTTCTTCTGATGGTTCATCACAACGCTCTTCAGGCAGACGTGGAGAGTTAGCAGAGTATGGGCTTCATCTTGCTGCTGGTTTTGGCTCTCACTTTGCATTTTTATTTATCAAACGTATTGAGGAGAAGATTCATAGTGAATCATACAACGCATGGCTGCAAAAAATTAGTGGAAGCAATAAGCCAGAGTTAAAGATTATTGATAACATGCTATGCGTTGTTGGTGAAAAATCAGGCTCATCAGCTTTGATTTCCTCTGCCTCTTCGTCTCTTGAAATTGCACCTCGAATAGAGGCAACTGTTCAGATTCAAGCTCCTAAGGCTCAGATTCAAATAACGCCTCAAGCCCCAGCACTTCAAGCAGTTGCAGGCAAAAAAGGGGTGATGTCCGTAGTTACAGATATAATTGCTAAACAGACAGGCTATACTGAAGATATGCTTGATCCAGAGCTTGATCTTGAGGCTGATCTTGGAATTGATACAGTCAAACAGGTTGAGATTTTTGCAAATGCAGCCTCCCATTTTGGCTTTGCTGTTCCAGAGGATTTAAAACTTCGAGACTTAAACACAATTGCAAGGCTCTCAGCTTACATTGACTCTAAGGTGGGAGATGTCAGTTATCAATCTCAAGATGATTTAGATCAAAAATCAGATAAAATTCAAGGAGCAGCAAAAAACGATGGCGTATCAACAACCAAAGGGGTAATCTCTGTAGTTACAGATATAATTGCCAAACAGACAGGTTATACAGAAGATATGCTTGATCCAGAGCTTGATCTTGAGGCTGATCTTGGAATTGATACAGTCAAACAGGTTGAGATTTTTGCAAATGCAGCCTCTCATTTTGGCTTTGCTGTTCCAGAGGATTTAAAGCTAAGGGATTTAAACACAATATCTAAACTTGCAGCTTACATAGCCTCTAAAGCTGAGCCAGCAGATAAAGCTGATGAAGTTCAATTAGCTGCCTCTTTAACTCTATCTTCTTCTGATGCAAAAGAGCCAATTGGTAAGACAACTCCAATTTTAAACTCTATGCCTGCTGCCATGCCTGATTTAAAAGAAGATTCACATGAGATTAAAAGGCTTGTTCCAGTGTGGCGAAAAAGTGCTCTGCCAACTACCGATAAGTGGGATTTTCTTGGCAAAACGGTTCTGGTTGCTGGAGATGATATTTATGGTATCTCTGATTTTATAAAAAATAGTGGTGCAAATATTATAAATATTGCTGATATTGGTAAAAATAGTATTGAAGATTGGGTTAAATCTGAGCTTCAATCAATACCACAAGATTCAATTGATGGAATAATCTGCATCACGCCATTTGATGTAAAATCTCTTTTTATGCTTTTAAAGCACGCCTTTATTTCATTAAATCAGCCATTTAAGTTTATTGCAGCACTCTCAACTAATAATAACCCCTATTTTGCTGGTATCTGTGGAATGTTCAAGAGTTTAGCAAAAGAGATGCCTCACACCATAGTTAAAGCTCTCTCAATCTCTGATACTTCAAAAGTTGATACTCTCAACACCCTTAAAATATTTATTGATGAGATAACATCAAAAGATAATCGTGTTGAGATTGCTTATAAAAATGGTGAAAAGTATCTGGTTCATTTAGAGGAGCAGCCATACAACACCAATTTTGGCGATCTGATTCAAAAAGGGGAGACAATTTTAGTAACTGGCGGAGCAAGAGGAATCACATTTGAGATTTTAAAGGCAGTTGTCAAAAAATATCAGACCAATTTAATTATAGTTGGCAGAAGCTCAATTTATAATATTGATGAGCTTATTGATATAAAGAGCCTTGATACTGTTGATGAGCAATCAATAATGGCGAGCCTCAGACAGACCATGCAAGGGGCAAAACCTGTTGAGATGAAACAGGCTGCAAACAAGATTTTATCTGCCATAGAGTCAAGAAAAAATATTGAGATTCTCCAATCTTTTGGGGTCTTAGTCTCTTACATTGCTGCTGATGTCTCAAATAGAGATGGTTTAATCTTGGCACTTGCAAATGTTGAGCGTGTTGATGGGGTTATCCATGCTGCTGGTCTTGAAGAGAGTATGCAGTTTGATAAAAAGAGTGTAGAGTCATTTGATAGGGTCTTTAACACAAAGGTTTACGGCTGCTTGAATCTGATTGAGGCTCTTAAAGATAAAGCTGTTAAATTTTATATTGGATTTTCATCAGTTACAGCTAAATTTGGCAATGAGGGGCAGACAGATTACACTGCTGCAAATGAGATGATGGCATCAATTTTGCTGAACTTAAAAGGGTGCAACTCTAAGGTGATTGACTGGACAGCATGGAGCGGTGCTGGCATGGCAACTCGCGAGACAGTTCAAAAGGTTTTAAGTGAGCGTGGTCTTAAATTTTTGCCATTAGAGGCTGGAGTCAAATTTTTTATAGATGAGATGCAAGATGCAACAACTCCAGAAGTGGTTATAACAGGGCTTGATCACTCATTTGATAGAGATGGGATTCTTAAAATTGCCCCATTTTTAGATACCATATCATCTATTTCTGTAAAAAATGGATTGCAAGAGGTCAAGTTTTCAAGAACTCTTAAGATAGAGCGTGATAGATTTTTGCTTGATCACGCTATGGAGGGCACTCCAATATTTTTAGGTGCAACTGGAGTTGAGACTATGGCAGAGGCGGTTTTAGCTGCCCATAGTTTAGATCATCAATTAGACCATCAAAAAGATCGCTTAGAGCAAAATTTGGCTGATCAAAAGGGCAAAATTGGTAATAATATAAGAGTTGTTGAGATCAAAAATTTCTCAATTCCTTATGGAATCAAGCTGCTTCAAAATAAGCCAAAAGATATTACAATCTCTGTAACTGGTGGCAGCCACTGTCAGATAACCTCTCAATTTATAAACAGTGCTGGAGTTGCAATGGGTGAGCCAAAACTTCACTATCTATCTGATGTAATAATTGGTGATAAAGATGGCTCTGTAAAAAAGATGGAGATTGAGCAGTTACTTAAATCTAAGGTCAATTTTTTTAATGGCAAAGAGCTTGATCGTCAATTTACCAAACTTATCTACCACCCTCAAAGGCTCTTTATGGACGGCGTTTTTAGAACAATTGAGGAGATTATCTCTTTTGATGGGAAAAAACTTATTACAAAGATGGCTGATAGCAGTCGAGATAGCTTTTTTGTAGATGATCCATGCCCTATGTTTTTGACTGATGTTGTTATGCTTGATGCAATGTTTCAGACTGGTGGGGTGTTTGAGTTTTTGACTGACAGCTTTATTGTTCTGCCGTATAAAATCAAGAGTCTGAAATTTTTTGAAAGGGCGGTAAAAGATAGGGAATATTTTTGCATCACAACTAAAGTTGCATCTGATAGTGAGACAGATACTTTTAACATTGATCTTATTGATGAATCTGGTATTTATCTTATGGAGCTTGTGGGGTTTGAGATGGTAAAGCTCAACAGGCTCCCTGATAGTATGAAAATAATTCAATCATAAATTAATCCTAATAAAAAGCGAGGTAAGTAACTATGAGTAGAGCAAATTTTATCAGAAATCTTCTTTTTGGAGCAACTGGCGTTGTTCTACTTGTAGTTATAAATGGCTGTGTACCTCTTGAGCCTAACGCTGCCCCAAGTAATGATTATGATTACTATTATGACGATGATCCAGATATTCCACCAGTAACCTTTTATGGACAGCCTGAATTGGTGGTTATTCCTAATACATACATCTATGTTGTGCCTGATACAGATTACGATATCTTCTTTTATGATGGCTGGTGGTGGCGAACATGGAATGGACGCTGGTATCGCTCCTACAACCATAGCTCTAATTGGAGATATTATCGCTCTGTTCCACATTTTTATAGAGATGTGCCACGAAATTGGAGGAGTGAATATAAAAGTCGCCATTGGAAGAGTCATAAATGGGAGAACAATCCAAGAGATTATAAAAGAAGGGAGCATAACCGAGAGAAGATAGAGAGGAGTAATAAATACGATAGAGATGAGCACAAAAGATCAAGAGATGAAAGAAGGGATAATAATATTAAATTAGAAAGAGAATACAAAGAGCAACGCAGAATAGAAGAGAGACAAAAAAGCATAGAGAATGTTCATCCAGTCTATAAAAAGAGAAAAGATGAGATTTTAGAGCAAGAAGAGCAACCCAATCAGTCTGATCAAAATCCTAACCCTAAAAAACGTTATCAAAAAGAGAAAGAGATAAATTGGCATAGATAACAGCAGACTATGTTATGATATATTTCTACAAAGCACTACAAAAGAAGCACAATATTAGGGTAACACTAAATGAATGACTTGTATTCAAAAGTTGTCAGCTTTTTAAAAAGCTCAATTTATCTCTGTTTAGAGTTGGGTGATTTTCGATCTGCAATAGCCTTTATCACAAACATTCCAGCAGGTAGAGATGTCCCATTTTCCCCCTTAGGCATGATCCGATTTTTTCCAGTAGTTGGATTGATTCTTGGTGCTATTGTAGCCTCTTTTGATATTATTGCCTCTTTTTTTTGGAGCGTACCTGTTGTTGCAATGCTTGATGTGGTTTTACTTGTAATCTTAACTGGTGCGTTTCATTTAGATGGTCTTGGAGACTCTGCTGACGGGATATTTAGCCACAGATCAAAAGAGCGTGCACTTGAGATTATGAAAGATAGCAGAACTGGCATGATGGGTCTAATTGCGATTTTTTTATCTCTTTGTATAAAGATTGCTGGAATTTATGGCGTTAAAAGTCTAAATAGCCAAATTGGAGAGGTTGCAGCAAGTTTTCTAAATCTATTTGACCTTGAGACCATTTTAATTTTTCTGATTGTCCCATCTTACTCAAGAGCTTCAATGCTCTTTGGAATCAGATATTTTAAGTATGGAAGAGATATGGGGACAGGGCATGGACTTTTTGCAAAAAAATTGCCGTTAAAAGATTTTATTTTTGTTCTTCTGCCTATTTTTCTATCGCTTTTGCTTGGTTTTAGGGGGATTATTATCAGCTTTGCATTTGCCCTGTTTGTTGCTCTTATTTTGCTATTTTATAAAAAAAAGATGGGTTGCATTACTGGCGATATGTTGGGGGCAATGTGCGAAATAACAGAGTCTATGCTCTTTTTAGTTGCAAGTGCAAATATTTAGATAACAAATCTTTCTCTTTGCCTTATACTTTTTACACAATACTAATATTATCCTAATAAAATCCTAAAGTTATTCTGCCATAATATTTCACCATAAAATCATTATCCCCTGTATTATTAAATAGAGGGGACATTTATTTTTTTCTTAATAAAATAAAAGGGTGAATATTATGAAAAATAGCAGCCAAATGGACTATGTGCAGACTATTGATTACACTCCATCAGAAGATGAGGAGTATCTGAACGAACAACAGCTTCGCTACTTTGAATACAAACTTTTTAGGCAGAAAAGAGAGCTTGAGGAGAAAATACAAATCTCAATTGCAAAGCTCAAGAGTTTAAAGGCTGAAAGCTCTGATCTTATTGATAAAAGCAACAATGAGTATGAGATTGAGCTGGAGTTAAAGGCTGTTGAGCGTAACGCCAACCTTTTAAGTTTAAGCGAAAATGCTTTAAATCGACTCAAAGAGGGCGGTTTTGGATACTGCATAATAACTGGTCAAGCCATTGGTGTAAAGCGGCTAAATATTATTCCAACAACAACAATGTCGGTTGATGCGATGAGAATGTTTGAACAAGATAGATATGAACGCTATAACAGCCACTAAATTCTAACCATTTAAACCTCGCACGGTGAAAAGCTCCGTTAGCAAAATCGAGAAGAGCGTATGAATCTACAAGTACTATATATGGTTTTCCATCTCTAACAATTGAGCTTTAAAGGTTGAGTTGATCATTATATCTTTAAGAGATTCAAACG
>JADFZO010000048.1 GCA_015232465.1 Desulfamplus sp. | reverse complement strand
TTGATCAAATTCTCTCGTTTGCGGCAATAAGAACTGATACCAAGCTAAATGAGATATTAGTGAATGATAAAAGAGTATAAAAAACTATAATTATCAATATTTTAATTTTATAAGAATTTTTTGTGTAGTTATTTCGTGTTATCATAAAACAATAGCCTCTTATAAAAGTTCCCTCTGATAAGGGCAACCAAGATGTTTGTATGCGTTTACTGAGGCTTTGCGTCCTGAAGAGGTGCGAAGCACAAGCCCACATTTGAGAAGATAGGGCTCTACAACATCGACAAGCGTATCAGGCTCCTCTTGAAGAGTTGCAGCAACAGCCTCAATGCCAACTGGTCCTCCATTGTAAAATTTTATTATGGTATTTAGATAATTTCTATCCAAAGGGGTCAAGCCTATCTCATCAATACCCTCAAGTGATAGAGCATCTTTTACGCTATTTAAGGTTATCTCTCCTTCTGATTTAACCTGCGAGTAGTCTCTAACTCGTTTGAGTAGCCTATTTGCTATTCTTGGGGTTCCCCTTGATCTTTTAGCAAGCTCTAAAGCACTATCATTATCCATAGGGGCTTTTAGCAGAAGAGACGATCTTTTTATAATGGTTATTAACTCATCAATAGTATAAAAATCAAGATTTCTAAATAGACCAAATCTATCACGCAAAGGAGAAGAGAGCAACCCCACTCGAGTTGTAGCACCTACAAGGGTAAAGTGTCTAAGTCTGTAACGGTGACTTCTGGCATGAATACCCTTATCAAAGACAAAATCTACAGCATAATCCTCCATTGCAGGGTAGAGAAACTCCTCAACAGTTTTAGGCATTCTGTGTATCTCATCAATAAATAGAAAATCACCATCTGCAAGGTTGGTCAACATGCCAATAAGATCGCCCCCTTTTTCAAGTGCAGGTCCTGATGTTACAGTAAGATTGCCCCCCATTTCATTTGCAATAATATGAGATATTGTTGTCTTTCCAAGTCCCGGGGGACCATGTAAAAGAATATGCTCAAGAGCTTCTCCACGCATCTTTGCAGCTTGAATTGCAATTTTAAGTGTCTCTACCATCTCTGCTTGACCAACATAATCATCAAATCTCTCTGGTCTAAGTGAGTAACCAGCATCTATATCTCTATCTGTCTGTAACTCTTTGAAAGAAGCCAAATCAGAGTGTGGTTGCTTAGGGATTTCATTAGATATTTCAGAAGATAATGAAGAGAAGGAGATAATAGAATTGCTCATATTTTGCCTTATTTTAACGTCTGCCTTTTAATACAGCATCAAAAAGCTCCTCTGGTGTTGATATTGAGGGTTTTTTATCAATTGCCATGCTAACCATTTTTTTTGCAATTGCACCAGTGTATCCAAGTTGATCAACAAGAACATCAACAACCTGCTGGGCAATTTTTTGCATAGAAAGAGAGCTATCCAAGTTTGGTAAGCTATCTAAAGCATAAGAAGATGGAGATGCACTGCTTTTTGTTGGCTCTAAACCGTAAGATTCTAAATTTGTATTAGATTTGGCTATAAATCGTGATACTTTGCCATGTAGGGTAGCAACAATTTTTTGAGCGGTTCTCTTTCCAATACCCTTTAGCCCAGCAAGAAAATCGACATTTTGTTGCTCAATAGCAGCAGCAATTTGAGATATTGGTCTCTCCATAGCCTTTACAGCCTTAAGAGGACCTATTGCATCAACTGATATAAAGGATTGGAAAAACTCCTTTTCATCTTCTAAATTAAAGCCAATTAGAATCGGTTTTGGCTGCCTTTCGGTTTGATAGTAGTAGATGTAAAGGCAAATTTGAGACTCAGAAGGTTCAATATTTTGGGCTGCTACCTTTTCCATCACAAACGCAGGAAGGAGAATCTCATATCCTATATTACCTGCAAGTAATAAAATGGCATCTTGGGTAACTTTTAATATTTTACCCTCCATATATGCGATCATTTAATGAATCCTTTTGAGCCACACCTAAAAAATCCCGCAATTGCTAAAGCAAGAGCATCAGAGGCGTGAAATGGTCTTATCTCTTGAGGGTGGTTTAAGAAGTGTCTGACAGACTTTTCAACCTGATATTTATCAGCACTACCTGTTCCAGTAATTAACTTTTTTGCCTCTTTAACGGATATTTCGTGGACTGACGCACCAGATTTATAGGCAGCTAAAAGCAATACTCCAGTTACTTTTCCAAGCTCTATACCAGAGTTAGGATACTTTTTTAGTGAGAAAATGTCTTCTAAAACAACAACATCAGGGGATTGCTGACAGATAAAATCAAGTGTTTGGGTATAAATGAGATTAAGACGTAAATAGAGTGAATCTTTTTTGTCAGTATTGATACTACCAAAAGAGTAGGCTGAGACTTTTTGACCATCACCTTGAACCAGACCCACTCCTGTTCCTGCAAGTCCTGGGTCTATACCTATTACCTTTATCATTCAGAGTTTTGTATTTTTAGTTTAATGTTTTTAACTTCTCTTTAGCGCTTTGGGCTTCCTGAGTTTGAGGGTATTTTTTAATAAGATCATTTAAGATTAGAGTTGCATTTTTCTTTTCCCCAAGGTTTACAAAAGAGTATGCCTGTTTTAAAAGTGCTGATGCAACTTTATTCCCTTTTGGATACTCCTCAATTACCCGTTGATACTCAAGAATCGCCTTTTCATACCATTTTTCTCTGTAATAACTATCAGCTATCCAAAATCTTGCGTTATCTGCATTTTCTGAAGTTGGATAACGATTTATAAATGCTTCAAACTGCTTTCTTGCCACCTCATTTTTTCCAGCATCTAAAGAGGCTTTAGCTGCATTATAGAGATCATCTGGCTTAATGTCTGATTTGGCTGGAGCTGTTGTTGAAGTTGATAAAGTTGGCGTAGACATGTTTGTTGTTGGCTCTTGCGGTTGTTGAGGTATAACCGTAGAATCTGATAAAGGATCAAAAGATTCAAGCCCAAGATGCTGTTCAATCCTTAGAATCCTTCTGTAATTGTTGGATATAGCATTATCAAGACGACCTAACTCTGATGCACCAGCAGCTTGGCTCGCCTCTTTAAGACGGTATTCTGACTCTTCAAGATTGCCTCTAACCACCTGAATATCATTTTTGAGGCTCTCCATCATATCTCTGACTTCAGCGTATTTTTCCCGTTGCTGTTTTTCAAGGGTGGTAAAATCTTCATTAATAATGCTATCATACTGCTGTTTAAGCCTTGCATTCTCCTCTTCAAGAGTCAATACTTTGCTCTCAAGAAGTTGAAATTCGCTGCTTCCTACGCATCCTGAAAATAGAAAAGACAAAAAAATGAAACTTATTGGTAGTAAACTATCTTTTTTCATCATTATACAAAATCCCAACGGTTTTTTTAAAAGTAAGTAAAATTTTTAACCATTTAGAGAGAGACTAACTTTAGCAAAAATATAAAATCCGGTCCCCTTTGCTGACATCAAACAAAGATTAATCTTTAGTTTGAAAGGGGGCGGATTTTAATTTTTTTATAATTGTAACTATAATAATCGAACTAATAATTATATATTAATTACAATATATTAGCGAATCACAAAGTGAGCACGTCTATTCTTTGACCATGCAGACTCATCATTGCCCTGTATAGATGGTCTCTCTTCTCCATAGCTTATTGTATTAAGACGAAACTCAGCTATGCCAAGGTCTTGTAAGTATCTTTTTGCTGCCATAGCACGTCTTTCACCAAGTGCAAGGTTGTACTCAGTTGTTCCTCTCTCATCACAATGACCCTCTATTGTAACTGTAAGTCCACTGTTTCTGGTAAGGAAATCTGCTTTTTCTTTAAGAAGCATACGAGCATCTGGAACAAGCTCTGAGCTATCAAAGTCAAAATAGATATCTTCCATCTCAAATTTCTCTCTTTCAGTAGCAAGAGATTTTCTCAATGCCTCTTCTCTGAGACGCTCCTCTTCAAGAGCTCTTTGTCTAGCAATCTCTTCTGCAGAGAGTCCATCTTGTGAACCCTGCTCAATACCCGCAGATGGATCTGTCTCAACACTCTTTTTAGCACAAGATACGGTCAGCATCATTGCTGACAGAAAAAGAACAACCATAAATCTAATAACAATCTGTTTTCCCATTTTTTTTCCTTCCTCCTAAGGTTTTCATCATTTAAACAATTTATTTTATTTCTCTACAAACACAGGTGACCACATAGGATCAGTCTGGGCGCCTCCATAGGTAAAAAGCAGCCTTTGATCTGATCCTGTTGAGGTCATAACAAATATTCTTGATGCCCCTTGGCGTGTTGAACTAAAGGCGATAAGGTTTCCATCAGGAGACCATGATGGATCCTCGTTATCTCCTTGACCGCTTGTCAGCTGAGTCGGTCCACCCCCGTTGGCACCAATAACATAAATGTTAATACTATTTTTAACAACACCAACATAAGCAATTTTATCACCATCAGGAGACCATGCAGGAGAGGTGTTGTAGTTTCCCTGAAATGTAAGTCTTGTTGCAGCCCCAGAGGCTATATCTCCAATATAAATCTGAGGGGTACTAGATCGTTTGGAGACAAAAGCAAATCTTGTGCCGTCAGGTGAAAATGCTGGTGATAAGTCAGTACCACTCGCCTTAGTTAGCTGACGTTTTATCTCGCCAGCTCCTGATATTAGGTAAATATCCTGATCACCTGTAAAACTTAATGTTGCAGCAAGAGCAAATTGACCAGGAATCCATGCAGGTGTTATATTCAAACCCTTTTTAGCAATTATAACATCTCGATTTGTCCTTAAGTCTCTGATATATAGATCAGGATTACCTTTAGCATAAGATGTAAAAGCAATAAAATTTCCATCAGGTGACAAGGCTGGAGTTATTGAGATGTTATTAAAATTGGTTATGCGATTTATGTTTCCACCATCAAAATCGCAAGTAAATATCTCTTTATTGCCGCTAACAGTTGAAACAAAGGCGAGTTTACTTCCAAAAACTCCCATCTTACCAGTTAATAACATTGAGATTTCAGCACAAAATCGGTAAATCATGCTCTTAATATCTTCTTTATGCCCTGTATAGACTTTACCTATAAGAAGGCTCTCTTTAAAGGTGTCAAAAAGCCTTAGCTCTAATCTAACAGCTCCATTTTGTTCAACAATTCCGCCAGTAACTAAAAGTTCTGCACCAATAACTGTCCAATTTTTGTAATTTATATCAGCCCCTGTAATTCCCTTGTTAGCTGGATTCTCTATAAATGAGGCTTTGTCCAATACAGCAAGATAGCCAGTAAAGTCAAGAGCATTAGACATTATATCAACACCATTTTTGCCAAGTGTAACCTCCTGCTCGTGCCCCGTAAGTGCTTTGAAAAAAGGTATGGCTATTGGAATTTTACGCATTAATGGATCGTTTATATTAATATAGGCATGTTGCGATTTCACCTCTCCTGGATAAGATGCCATAAAGAAGATTATCATCAACATAAAAAAGTTAAATAAATTTAACGACACGGGTTTTGATATAAGTTTTGTAGTTCTTTTTTGAGCCATAATAGTAATCTTTATTAATATTCTCTAATGATTTTAAATTTATTAACGATAAAAATATTTCAAGTTTTTCACTTCAAGCCCGAAGGTGTAAAAATAAGTCCTATATCGTAAGATGTATATCCAGAGGGCAGAGGCGAAAGTGGATTAGATTTTTTAACAGCCTTTAATGCTGATTCATCAAGATGGTCATTGCCCGAGCGAGTCTCAAACCATATATCTCGAATCTCACCATTTTGTAATATCTTGATCAAGATTCTCACCTCCTGTTTACCATCTGCACCAGCAAGTTTTTCGTTAAATGACCAATTCTGTCTTATTTTGTACATCAACTCAAGATTATAAAGACCGATTGCCTCAGATGTAGTTCCACTGCCTTGACCTCCAGATGATATAGCTCCTCCAGAGCCTCTTGATGCACCGCTACCTGAACCCCCACCGCTACCTTTTTTAGCTGCTGCTGATTGGCTTTCAACTTTGCTTTTCATACGGCTTAAAGCTGCCGTTAAGTCGCCCTCTCCATCTCCCTCAGTTACACCATCTGATTTAGATGTATTGTTGCTTCCAGAGGCTTTTTCCTTTGAAGGAGGAGAGTTAGCCTCTTTAGCTGCTGTATCTCCTTTTTCAGAGCCACTGTTAGAGGCAACCTCTTTTGTGGGAGGGGAGTCTGTTTTAGATGTCTCTTTTGTGGCTACAGCCTCTTTATTCGCCTTTTCTACCTTTTCAGAGTCATAGCTCCTCTTTTTTAATGACTCTTTAGGTTTTGCAACAACAGGCTCATGTATCTCTGCCTTTTCAACAATTTCAGGTTCTGGCTTTGGTTCGGGTTTTGTTTTAACTTCAGGTTCTGGTTTTGGTTTAGGCTCAGGTTTTGGTTCAACCTTTGGCTGTTCAACTGGCTCTTCGCTTTTTACTTTAACTTCATTTTCAGGCTTAATACTCTTTTTTTGTAAAGATTTAACAGGAGCATCACTCTTGTTTTCGCTTTTTACCTCCACTTTACTCTGCTCTTTTGTTCCTGCCTCAGGCTGCTTGATAGCAGATTCAGATTTTTTAGCAGGAGGGGGCGAAGAGGCTGACTCTTCTGATTGTTCAATACTCTTTTTAGAGCTAAGAGACGAGCTACCGTCAGGGGGACCAGGTGAAAAGGAGACTAAGTCAACCTGAACAGCAAATGGTACAATAGGCACAGGATTTAGACTCTGAGAAAACATCACAATCAAAAAAAGCAGCAGATGCAGAGCCACAGAGAGTCCATACATCATTGTCATAGATGTATTAGCCTCTGCATATTTTGGGCTTGAACTTGTTGTTATTGATTGCAAAAAATCTAATGAACTCATCTTTACTCTTCTTCTGGAAGTGTAATCATTCCAAGAGATGTTACTCCAGCAGCCTTAACCTTTGACATAACATCTATAACTGTGCCATAGGCAATATCTTTATCAGCCTTTAGATAAATATCCCTTTTTTCGACATTTTCAAGTATTTTTTGGAGCTTTTCAGTCAAAAATTCAATATCAATTACCTGATCATTTAGATAAACTTGATTGTTGCTCTGAATTGATATAACTAAATTCTCTTCATCTGTTTGTAGAGGAGCGGCTGACGCTCTTGGAAGGTTGACATCAACACCCTCAACCATCATTGGAGCTGACACCATGAAAATTATCAAAAGAACTAACATAACATCAACAAATGGTGTTACATTAATTTCTGACATCAATTGATCATTACCACCACCAACCTGCATTATGCCCCCTTATTTTTTTGAAGATCACGCTCTATAATGTTTAAAAGATCAGCAACAAAACTTTGAAGCTCAGAATCAAGAACCCTTATTCTGTCTATAAAATAGTTGTAAGCAATAACTGCTGGAATAGCTACCGCAAGACCCGCAGCTGTAGCAACTAACGCCTCAGAGATACCGGGTGCAACCACCGCAAGACTTGCAGATTTGGTCATACCAATACCTTGAAATGTGTTAAGAATACCCCAAACAGTTCCAAAAAGACCTATAAATGGGGCGGTATTCCCAGCAGTCGCAAGAAATGTAATTAATTGAGAGAGTCTTCGTATCTCCGCATTAATAGCCCTTTTTAATGCTCGCTGTACGCTTGACATAACATTATATGATGGGAGCATTTTAGGAGGTTCAGGTGCGGATTTTAATCCAGCAGCACCACCAGCAACTCTTGTTGCAATATTATTATCAGATAGTGAAGCGTCAAATTTTTTAACCTCCATATAGCCAGTTATAAAGACTCTGGCAACAGGACTTGTCTTTAGCAGCTTTGCTTTTGTAAAGGCATCAGCAAGATTTCTGCATTGCCAAAATATATCAGTAAAATCAACAGAGTCTCTGTATGCTTTTCTGATATATCTATATTTTATGAAAATAATTGCCCATGATGTAATCGAAAAAAACAGGAGAAGCAGCATAACTGCCTTTACAACAGGCCCTGCACTGATCATCATATGAAAAATGTCTGTTGTCTCAGGATTCATAAAAAACTCCAGATTCAAAAAAATGTACTCTCTTCAAAAAATAAACTTTATGCAATAAAATCACTTACATATCCATAGATTGAGTATTTTTGGCTAAACTATCACTTTTTATAAGCAAGTAAGGGCATCCGCTTTTTGGTGTGGATGCCCTATCTGATACTCTATGAATTATGCCTATAATCAACCTTCCATTAACCCTTACTATTTAAGAGTAATAATGCTATATTAGCAATTAACAGATGTCAAGAAACTCGTGCAATCTGTAATAAATATTTTTTAATACCTCTTTTTAGTAGATAATATCTTGTTTAGCTTATTTTAAGTTTATATGTTGATTTTATTGGATAAAACACAAAGACCCTGTGCAGTAACATTGACATTGCACAAGGTCTTTAGCTCTTTATTTAAGAGGCTTTACCAACTCATATTGCTATCTCTTTGTTCATAATATTATAAACTTGTTGGGCTTTAGAGTTAAAAACTCAAATTACATCATACCACCCATACCGCCACCCATTCCACCGCCCATGCCTCCTGGCATACCAGCAGCAGATTTATCGTCTGGCTTTTCAGCTATCATGGCTTCAGTGGTAAGCATTACAGATGCAACGCTTGCGGCATTTTGTAATGCAAAACGGACAACCTTCTTAGGATCAATAACACCAGCTTCAATAAGGTCTTCATAGACATCAGTTCTTGCGTTGTAACCAAAAGCACCATGTCCCTCACGAACCTTATTAATAACAACAGCACCATCAACACCAGCGTTATTGGCAATTTGACGCAGAGGCTCTTCAATAGCACGGGCAACAACTTTAATTCCAAGCAGCTCCTCTTGATCACCAGTAAGAGATTTTAATGCATCGCTTGCACGAATAAGTGCGACTCCACCGCCAGGAACAACACCCTCTTCAACTGCAGCTCTTGTAGCGTTAAGCGCATCTTCCACTCTTGCTTTTTTCTCTTTCATCTCTGTCTCAGTTGCAGCACCTACGCTGATTACAGCTACGCCGCCAATGAGTTTTGCAAGTCTCTCCTGAAGTTTTTCTCTGTCATAATCAGATGTTGTATCTTCAACCTGAGCACGAATCATCTTTACACGACCCTCAAGAGCCTCTCTTGAGCCTGCACCGTCAATTATAGTTGTGTTATCTTTGTCAATCACAACAGATTTAGCACGACCAAGATCATTTAGTCCAACATTCTCAAGTTTAAGACCAACATCTTCAGATACAACCTGACCGCCAGTAAGCACAGCAAGGTCTTCAAGCATCGCTTTTCTTCTATCGCCAAAACCAGGAGCTTTAACAGCAGCAACGCTGAGTGTACCACGAATCTTATTTACAACAAGGGTTGCAAGAGCCTCGCCCTCAACATCTTCCGCCACGATAAGAAGCTGTTTACCCATTTTGGCAACTGCTTCAAGAACAGGTAGTAAGTCCTTCATGCTGCCTATCTTTTTGTCGCAGATAAGTATATATGGATTGTCAAGTTCAGCTACCATTTTTTCAGCATTGGTTGCAAAATATGGAGAGAGATACCCACGATCAAATTGCATACCCTCAACCACATCTAAGGTTGTCTCCATTGATTTTGCCTCTTCAACGGTAATAACACCCTCTTTACCAACTTTACCCATAGCCTCAGCAATAATATTACCAATGGTCTCATCGTTGTTAGCTGAGATTGTGCCTATCTGGGCTATCTCTTTTTGATCTTTAGTTGGTTTGCTTATCACCTCAAGCTCAGATACAATTTTTGCTACGGCAGCATCAATACCTCTTTTTATGCCCATAGGGTTATTTCCAGCTACAACAAGTTTTTGTCCTTGCTCATATATTGCACGGGCAAGAACCGTAGCAGTAGTTGTACCATCACCAGCCATATCGCTGGTTTTACTGGCAACCTCTTTTACCATCTGGGCACCCATATTCTCAAACTTATCTTCAAGTTCAATCTCTTTTGCAACTGTTACACCATCTTTGGTTACATTAGGTGATCCCCAAGATTTCTCAATAACTACGTTTCTCCCTTTAGGTCCAAGTGTTACGACTACAGCATCTGCAAGTGTACGAACACCTTTGAGCATTGCCTCACGAGCCTTTGAATCATATTTAATCTCTTTTGCCATCTTTATTGATCTCCATCTATATAGTAAATTATACGATTATGTTTTAAATGTTTAATATTTTTTTAAAACCAACTTCTACTCAATAACGCCAAGAACGTCATCTTGTCTCATGATTAGATACTCATTGCCATCAATTTTGACATCTGTTCCACCATATTTACTAAAAAGAATTCTGTCCCCAACTTTAAGCTCCATAGCTATAAGAGTGCCATCCTCTCCAACTCGCCCCTTACCCACTGCAACAACTTTACCTTCAGCTGGTTTCTCTTTTGCTGTATCTGGGATAATAATTCCACCTTTTGTTGTTTTGATCTCTTCAACACGCTCAACTACAATTCTATCCTGTAATGGTCTTAAACTCATGATTTTAAAATCTCCTTAAAATTAAAATATAGTTTTTGGTTTTTGTTTAAATATTACAACTCTTTTTATCTACACTCTATACTGACTTGATATAACTCTTTGTAATATTAGACTTATTTATTGAAAGTTACCATAACTGCTTGAACCAAAACAGATATTAATTGACGTTAATACGCCTTTTTATAACCTTCAATACTTAAAGCCCTTATTGTTTTTTTATGATGAGTTATATCTTTAAAATTAGATCATAATCTTCATATTGAGGTGATTTAAGAGTTATTCTGCTTTGCTATTTGAACCCGAACAAGATTGGTTACATTTTGTGCTCGAGCATTGACCTTCTGTTTTACTGCTGCTATTTTTATCATCATTTGATGTCTTTTCAGTCTTTGATGTTGTTCCTCCGTAATCGGTAACGTACCAGCCCGAGCCTTTTAAATGAAATGAGCTATGAGAAACAATTTTGTTTAGTCTCCCTTCGCAATGAGAGCATTTTTCTAAAGGGGCATCTGATAGTTTTTGAAACGCCTCTTCAATTTTTCCACACTTTTTGCATTCATACTCATAAATAGGCATTTTACTATAATTCTCCAAATCTTTTTATTGTTTATCAGTTAAATAAGCAATGATAAAATAGTCAGTCTTTAGACCTTGTCAAGCACTTATATTAATTTCATTATATCTTCACTTACATCAAAATTATAGTGCTTAAAAAAACACTGATATAATAGACAGCCTTTAGCCATTGTCAAGGAGTGGGCAATTAAAATTTATAATTAAAAAAGATAAAGGGATAGATTTTAGCTAAATATGGCTAAATCTATCCCCCTACTAAATTTTTATCTTGTTATTTATGCTGTTATTTTATTGATGTAACAGGACAATGAGCCTTTAATATTACAAACCTCGCAGTTGAACCCATAATCATCTTTTGAGTTCTTGATTTTTTTTTGATTCCAAGGAAAATGTGATTAATATCATTTTCTTTAGCATAAAATACAATATCTTCTCCCGGAGATAAACCCCTGACGCTCTGCTTTGCTATAAATTGAACCCCTGCACTCTGCATAATATCCCTTGCAAAATTGAGGTCTTTTTCAGCATTCACAATATCTGAGGTCTTTTCACTCTCCCCCCCCTCCATAGAGGTTATAATATGAACAACGGCATTGGTAAGCAGGGCATAATCTCTTGCAAGTTTTAAAGCTCGTTCACCAGATTCACCACCATTGTATCCAACCATTATTTTCATAAAAATCTCCAGAGTAAAACACAATTTTTTACATCCACCGTTTTCGCCGTTTATATGATTTGATATTTTTAAATGATTTTCTACCGCCTCCTTGAGTTACACCAAGATAGAACTCCTTTACATCAGGGTTATTTTTTAAATCATCAGCTCTGCCTTCAAGCACTATTCTGCCAGACTCCATAATGTATGCGTAATCAGCAATCTCAAGGGCTATTTTAGCATTTTGTTCAACTACAAGTATAGTTGTTCCTGTAAATTTATTTATCTCAAATATATTATCAAAAATTTCCCTTACAAGAAGAGGCGCAAGACCAAGTGATGGTTCATCAAGCATAAGCATTGAAGGTGCTGCCATCAAAGCACGAGCAATAGCTATCATCTGCTGCTCTCCGCCTGAACTGTAGCCAGCCATTCGGTTAGTTATGTTTGAAAGTCTTGGAAAATGTCTATACATTAAATCATAATCATCATTAATTTTAGCAGCTCCATCTCGCCTTGTTATAGAACCGACCCTTATATTTTCGCTTACTGTAAGGTGTTTAAATACCCTTCTGCCCTCAGGCACCATAACAGCCCCTTTACGCACAACCTCAGTGCCAAGTTTGTTAGTTATATCTTCACCTCTAAATTTGATATAACCCTCTTTTATGTTGCCGTTTTCAGGCTTTAAAAGACCGCTTATTGCCCGAAGAGCAGTGGTTTTACCAGCCCCATTAGTTCCAAGCAGAGCAACAATACTACCCTTTGGTACAGTTAGGCTAACACCTCGTAGCACCTGAACAATATCGTTGTAAACAACTTCAATATTGTTCACCTCTAAAATATTCTCCTGTTCAGACGATTTTATCATGAAAATAACCCCAGCAAACGATCATATAATAACTTTCGTAAAAATTAAAATATCCTTAGTGCTATTTAATCTTTTTCATATATTCAGATGTGAGAGGCTCACCAACTTTTTTGAACTGCCCTTTTTGAACGCTGTAAATTTGCAGAGAATCAACGCCAGCACGGTCAGTAGGAGAATAGGTTACAGCTCCAACAGTTGTAGGTGGTTGATAAGCTTTGTCTCCATTCATAGCATTAAGCTCGTCATAGAGAGTCTTGTTGTTGATTTCAAGACCCTTTTCTTTTGCGCGGCGGATAACCTCAGTTGCAACTTGAGCAACCATTATGCCGTTAGCGTAGTTGTGTGAATTTGCAGCTTTGTTATCACGTCCATATCTTTTTGCAAGTTCAAGCTGGGCGTCAGTTCCTGGTCCTGGCTCTGATGTTACGGTATAAGATGTTGTCCAGAAAAAATTTTCAGCAGCATTGCCAGCAAGATCGATAAGATCATTTCCACCTGTATAATGTGCACCCAAAAATGTAATTTTTCCAGCTTCTCCAAAACTCTTTGCCGTCATGCCAAGACGGGCAGCATCTTTTAACATAGTTGCTACTGGAGATTGAATTGTTTGGCAAAGAACATACTGAACCCCTTTGCTCGTTAAACGTTGAAGCATTGCAGTATTATCTAAATCGTTGCCATGCTCAACAACTTCAACAATCTCAATGTTAAGTCCAGCAGCAACAGCCTTTTCAAGATCGCTTACAGGACCTCTTCCAAATGCAGATGGGTGGATAAACATAGCAACTTTTGGTTTTGCTCCATTACTATTTTTAACAATATACTCAGCAAGAAGTATGGTCTGCTCAGAATATGAGGCAATTGGAAGAAAAATATACTTAGAGCCTTCAATATTTCCAGCATGGAAAGAGGCTGGCAAAACAGGCATCTCTACCTCATCAAAATCTTTTTTAAGTGCAAGTGTGCTCCCTGTTGAGTAGTTAAGATAAAAGACAATACCCTGATCCAAAAAATCTTCAAAATTACGTTTAGTAACATCAGTTTGATACTGATCATCTCTTATTGTGCACTCAATTTTATCTTCACCAAGAAGCTTTGTGTCATTTACAAATCGAAAATAGTCCTCAACACCTTTTGCATAAGGATTCCCAGCGTCTGATGTTGGTCCTGTGATGGCAAGAGAGAGTCCAAGTTTATACACTTTTCCTGCTGCATCAGCATAAGATGTTAATCCAATAACAAGTGCTATTGTAAGCATAAGATGGATCAATCTTGTAGTTTTAACGCTTTTTTGTTTGGCTGCCATGTTATTTCTCCTTAAAAGTTTTTTATGTTTTATGTTAAGGTGTAAATTTTTATGATTTTACACCAAATTTTATTTTTATAGTTTAAACAAATTTTTCTGCCCACCCTTTAAAAGCAATAAGCATCTGCTTGATAAGCTCTTGCACTTGACTATCAATAAGATTGCCATCACTATCAAAGCTGCCTGTGAATGCGTTACTAAAGACCTCTGGGCTATTTAGTATGTGAATATTTAGATATACCCCAACCTGTCGCAGATGATACTGTGCCCTTGAAGTTCCCATGCCGCCGCCAGCCCCCATAATTGAAGCTGGCTTGCCTGATAAAATAGAGTTTTCAGGCTCGCGAGATGCCCAATCTAATACGTTTTTTAATGCTGGAGCTATTGAGTAGTTATACTCAGGGCAGGCTAACAGCAATGCATCAGCTTGTTTAATCTGGTTAAGCAGAGTTTTAACTGCATCTGGCTTTTCTGATATGTCAGAGTTATAAAATGGCATAGATGATAAATCTGCAATCTCAATTGTTATACCCTCTGGTGCGTTTGCCTTAGCATATCTAAGTAGCCCCATATTGGTTGAGCTTTTGCGTAAACTGCCACAAATACCAATTACTTTAATCTGTTTCATAATAAATTTTACTCCTTACATAGTTGTTTAATATCTGTTTAATATCTAAATGGCCACGTTTTTGTATATGATTTTGCAATTCTCCACCAGTTTGCAATCCCACGAGGCTCAAACATCAAAAATAGAACAATTACAAGTCCAAACGTAAATGGACGCAGTGCTGTAGCAAGATTCATTGCAGATGGCAGATAATTTCCAGCATATTCAGAAAATTTTTCAACCTGCAGATTTAGAATCTCTATGGCAGCAGGTCCCCAAAAAGAGCCATTTAGTGTACCAAGACCCCCAACAATAGCCATAGCAAGATATGTTATTGAGTGGTGAAGCGTAAAAGATTCAATGCCAGCACCTTTATATAAAAACGCATGAACAGCCCCAGCAACACCAGCTAAAAATCCTGATAAGGCAAAAGCATACACTTTTGTAAAACCAGGGTGCATTCCCATTGCATCTGCAGCTCTATCGTTATCTCTGACAGCTACAAGTGCTCTGCCGTATCTTGTTTTAAATAGATTGCTAACGACAAATCCAAATAAAACGATAATAACAAGAGCTACATAATACCAAAAAATATAGTGATCATTTCTTCCAACCTCACCAGTAAACCATACAACCCTTCCAACTGAGATGGTCTGTCCCTGATTAAAAAAGGTTAAAAATTTTATAGCCCACTCAAAGATCATCTGAAAAGATAGCGTTGCAATGGCAAGGTAAAGGTGTTTGAGCCTAAGTGATGGCAACCCAACAATAGCTCCAGTAATGGCACCAGCAACACCAGCAATAAATATCAAAAGGGGCCAAAAGTGGGTAATAATAATGTGGCTATCACCTAAGATTCTTGAAAATGATGCGATTGTATATGCTCCAACCCCCATAAAAGCAGCATGACCAATTGATATAAGCCCTGCAAAGCCAGTAACAAGATTTAGTCCAAGCACAGCAATAACAGCAACAAGAATATTATCAACAACAAGCATGTAGGTTCTGCTTACACTAAAAAATATGGGCCAAATAAAAAGTACAATGAGAAAAAGTGAGAAAATAAGCCTATCAAGGCTTGTGATAAATGTTCGCTGCTCCTCTTGATAGGTTGTAAAAAAATTACCAGTTGCTAACCATCTGTTTGCTGCCATAATCTATACCCTCTCAATTTCATGTATCCCAAATAGTCCATGAGGTTTAATAAGAAGAATAATTAGAAGAATTATATATGGTAACACTTCACCAGTGCCGCTAAGTCCCCAATTTCCATCAATGTAACCACTTGCAAACTGCTGAATCAGCCCCATTATTATTCCAGCAACCACAGCACCTAAAATTGAGTCAAGCCCTCCAAGTATTACGACTGGAAATACAACTATTCCAAATGCGTGAAGCGTGTCAAAGTTTAGCCCTGTAATGTTGCCGATTATCCCTCCAGCAGCAGCGGCTGATAGTCCAGCCATTGCCCAAGCAAGACCAAAAACACCAGGAACAGAGATACCAACTGACATTGATGCAAACTGATCATCAGATACAGCACGCATTGAGATGCCAATAGTCGATTTTTTGAAAAACCACGAAAAGCCGCCAATTAAGAAGATGGTTATTATAACACCAACAAGCTGGGTCCACGATATTGATACGCCAGAAAATGCAATTGGCTCTGGTGGTAAAAATGTTGGAAACGAGAAATTTTTAGTGCCAAATGGGGTAAGATATATTAAGCCATCTATAATTGATGCAAGCCCTATTGTAACCATGATTACTGAGATAATAGGTTCTCCAATTAATCTGCGAAGAAAAATTCTCTCAACACTCCATGCAAGCAAGAAGGTTATAACCATACTCATTACAAAGGAGATATAAATAGGGATAGCAGCCCATACAGTAAGGGCATAAGTTATAAAAGCACCTGATGCAATTATCTGCCCATGGGCAAAATTGGCAACTCTGCTTGATTTGTAGATAAGAACCAATCCAAGTGCTGCTAAAGCGTAGATTGATCCAACAACCATGCCGCTGATAACAATCTGAAAAAAATAGCTCATTTTACACCTTATATTGAAAACGCATCATAAAAAGTTATAGTTGTCTTTATGCTGGTTGATTGACCATCTTGGTACTGAAATTTTGCCTCAACCTCTTTTGTGTGAACTGACTCATCGTAAAGACCATCATAGAGATTTTTGTATCTCTCCATAATAACTTTACGCCTAATTTTTCCTGTTTTAGTCAACTCTCCATCATCAACATCAAGGAGCTTGTAGAGCAAAACAAATCGCTTAATCTTAAAATGCTCTTTTTCAACCCGCTCATTAACCCCCTTTACCTGCTCAATAATCAGTTGAGCAACCTCTTTTTTGCTCGAAAGGTCCATATATGTTGTGTATGAGATGCCTCGATCCTCTGCCCATTTACCAACAACTTCAGGGTCAATATTTATTAGTGCAGTTACATATTCACGTTTATCTCCAAAGATCACAGCCTCTTTGATGTACGGGCTAAATTTGAGTTTATTTTCTAAAAACATGGGGCTAAACATCTCGTTATTGTGGTTGTGCATAACATCAGATACTCTATCAATAACAACAAGGTGCCCAGAATCATCAATATATCCAGCATCGCCAGAGTGGAGCCACCCCCCCTCTAAAAGTTCAGCAGTCTTGTCAGGCTGCTCAAAATATCCAGGTGATACAGATGCAGATCGTGATAGTATTTCACCATCTTCACTTATGCGGCACTCAGTACCAGGAAGAGGCATTCCAACAGTATCAGGACGAACATCGCCATCACGGTGCATGTAGGCGATCCCTGTTATTTCAGTCTGTCCATAAATCTGCTTTAAGTTGATCCCAATTGCCTGATAAAATGTAAAAAGCTCAGGACCCAAAGCAGCTCCGCCTGTGTATGCACGGCGAAGACGTAAAAGTCCCATCTGGTTGACAAGTGGACGAAATATGATCTGCTTGCCAAGCCAAGCCTTAAAACTTAGCATCAAAGGCATAGTTTTGCCAGACATTCGATATTTTGCAGCCTCTTGCCCAATCTCAATAAAGTAGTTGTAAATTTGCTTGTTAAACCAGTAGGATTGATCAATTTTGAGCCAAATTGACGATCTGATAGATTCGTAAATTCTTGGGGCACCAAACATAAAATGGGGACCAATCTCTTTTAAATCTGACATTGCAGTCTCAACAGATTCTGGAAAATTTATTGTGATCCCAGTTGCCATTGCAATCCCAAATGAGTTCATCTGTTCACCAATCCATGCAAAAGGCAGAAAAGAGACATACTCATCAGTAGGTTTAAGTGGATCAACCTTTGTTATCTGGACACCCATGTTGATGTAATTTCTGTGGGTCATCATGGTACCTTTGGGGACACCAGTTGTGCCAGATGTTAAACATAAATGACAAACATCGTCAGGGCGAGACTCATCAACCAAGCTATCAAAAAGTTTTGGCTCTTTTTTGTGAATTTGATCGCCAATCTCATAAAGCTCATCTATAGAGATAAACCATAAGTCAGATTTATAGCTTCTCATACCACGAGGGTCTTCATAGATAACCCTTTTAACTGCTGGAATTTTTTGCCTTACCTCAACCAATTTATCTACCTGCTCCTGATTGTCGCAAAATACTGCTGTAACTTTAAGAGAGTTGATTATCTGGGCAATTTCCTCTGGCATCGTAGTTTGATAGATTCCAGCAGAGATAGCACCGATAGAGTGAGAGCCTATGGCGATAAAAAGAAGCTCTGGAATATTATCGCTTATAATCGCAACCACATCACCCTTTTTAATCCCAATCTGTCTCATGCCAAGTGCTGTTTTACGAACATGAGCGTAGTAAGAATTCCATGTGTATTTGTTCCATATTCCAAAATCCTTTTCTCGCAAAGCAACTTTATCGCTGCTATAATTTACCCGTAATCGAAGCAGTTGGGGGATAGAATACTCTATTAATTTATCGCTATTTTCCATTTTTACTCGTTTCCTATATAGGCTTCAATGACTTTAGGATTTGACGAAACCTCTTGAGGTGTGCCAGAGCCAATAAGTTGACCAAAATCAAGAACATGGATTCTATCTGAAATATCCATAACAACACCAAGATCGTGTTCAACTAACACCACAGTAACTTTACGCTCCTTTTGAATATCCATAATAAAACGGACAATATCCTCTTTTTCCTCAAGATTCATGCCAGCCATTGGCTCATCAAGCAGAAGAAGATCAGGCTCAAGTGTGAGTGCCCTTGCAACCTCAACCTTTTTTTGAACACCATAACTTAAATTTCCAACAAGGCTTTTGCGATAAGGTTCAAGCTCCATAAAATCAATTACCTCTTCAACAAATTTTCTGTTTTCAGCCTCAACTTTTGATGCTTTTCCCCAAAAAATAAGAGCCTGTAAAAAGTTGTATTTTAGCTTAATGTGGCGTGCAAGAAGAAGGTTATCCAAAACAGAGAGACCTCTAAACAGCTCAAGGTTTTGAAATGCACGGGCAATGCCCATATTTGATACTTCATGGGGCGAGGCGTGGGTTAAATTTTTTCCTTGATAGGTGATTTGACCATATGTTGGGTGATAAAAACCAGATATGCAGTTGAGCATACTTGTTTTACCAGCACCGTTAGGACCAATAATTGATGTTATAAAACCCTCTTCAATCTCCATATTAACATCAGAAAGGGCATTAAGCCCGCCAAAAGATAGAGTAACCTCAGAAACATTTAAGTATGTCATAAGTTCATCTTACCAGTTTTTTAAAATTTAGGGTGGGCTTATGTATCGTTTACGATTTAATTATTTTTTCAATACGATTTAATTATTTACAAGGGTATATTTTTTTGATGGGTTGTCATAAAGTTATCGCATCAATATTTAATGAATTTGATTTATTAAATGCCTTACAGATTATTTTTAGTCAAGCAAAAATTTGCATCACTATTGGAAATTAGCAAAAAAAAGGGGCACTTAAAAAAAAGTCCCCCTTTTAACTACCTAAGAATATTTATCTTTTGTTAAATATTCTCTATTTTTTAGATTTTTCCTCATCTCTTAATGTTCTTCTGAGAACTTTCCCAACATTAGATACTGGAAGTTCATCTCTAAATTCAATTGTCCTTGGGCGTTTATAGCCAGCCATATTATCTTTGCAGAACTGCTCCATCTCTTCAATGGTAGCTGTTGCATCAGCTTTGAGCTTTATATATGCTTTAACTTTTTCGCCAGTCCTCTCATCAGGAAGCCCAACTACTGCAACAAGCTCAACAGCGGGATGTTTGTATATTGTATCTTCAACATCTCTTGGATAGACATTAAATCCGCTTACAATAATCATATCTTTTTTGCGATCAGTTATGGTTATGTAGCCATCTTTATCAATGTTTCCTATATCGCCTGTTAAAAAGTAGCGATTTCCATCTATCTGTCTAAAAACCTCATCATTGGCATCAGGACGCTTCCAGTATCCCTTCATAACTTGAGGACCACAAACAGCGATCTCGCCATCTTCTCCGCGTGGTAACTCCGTTGTACCAGTCTCAATATCAACAATTTTCACGTCAGTACCAGGAATTGGGAATCCAATAGAGCCAAGTTTACGTGTATCTTTAAATGGAGGGTTGCAGCAGACAGCAGGGGCTGTCTCTGTAAGCCCGTAAGCTTCAAATATGATTCCACCAGTCTTATCCTCAAATTGACGACAAACTTCAGGAGGCAGAGGAGCTCCACCAGATAGAGATGCCAAAATTGAAGATATATCAAAGTTGTTGATAAGTTTATGGTTTGTGAATGCAACAAAGATTGTTGGAACTGCTGTCATAAAAGTTGGTCTATATTTTTGAACAATCTTTAAAACCTCTGTAAATGGAGGATTACCAGCCCTTGGGTCTGGAACGCAGACAAGCTGGCTTCCTGTTTTTACAGCAAGGAGCATGGCACTTGTAATTCCAAAAACATGATACCAAGGAAGAACTCCAAGAAAGCAGTGAAAACCCCCGCGTCTAAATTTTTCAGGTTTAGCACCCTTTTCGTGGCTAATTCTAAAGTATTCAAGTGCTGCCTCAATGTCATAGGTAAAATTTGTGTGCGTTAGTTCCGCCCCCTTTGGCACTCCAGTTGTACCACCTGTATATAGCATCAAAGCTGTGTCGTTTTCTGGATCAACCTTTATTGATGGCGGAGTAGGGGCAGAAGATGAAACAATATCATCAAACATAAAATGACCAGTTTCATGCTTTTCTGCCTTTGGAATTTTACCAAGAAGACCGCCAAGTAACCCTTTTAGCTTTGGAAGGTATGATTTGATATTGCAGATAACCACTTTTTCGACATCAGTATCTTTAATTGCCTCAACAGCATTTTTATAAAAAACAGGGTGATCCATGCAAAATACCATCTTTGCACCAGAGTCAGATAGCTGATGGTGCAACTCCTTAGATGTATAAACAGGGTTGCAGTTGACGGCAACTGCACCAGCCTTTAAGATACCAAAAAATATCTCAGGAAAATGGGGAAGATTTGGAAGAAAAATAGCCACCTTATCCCCCTGTTTTATCCCCTGCTTTGCTAAGAAATTGGCGATTCTGTCTGCTGTATCTTTGACCTGTGCAAATGTCCTTTTGGCATCACTAAATATCGTATAGACCTTATTAGGATATTTACGGGCTGAATCATCAAGAAGATCGGTTAGCGGATATTTATAATCAGATACATCATGTGCTACTCCCTCTGGCCAGAAAGGTGTTTCCCACTTTTTAGAACTCATTACTATTCTCCTTATGTTGATTAGTTTACGTTTTTTGATTCCATTAGCCACTACTAAACTTTATCCCCGCAGGGTTATCTCTAAATTATAAGCTAACTTACAAGTAAAAATTTTTCAAATATATTAACAATTACCTTAGCTTCATCTTGAAAATCCTCAACTGGAATAACCTTTTCTCGTTCCTGTAGATTGAGATGGTGCACCATCTGACGCAGCTTTAGGTATCCTTGTTTTAGCTGTGCCGACTCTTTTGGTGTAAGGATATTTTCATTTGCAAGGGTCTCAAGAAGACGTACGTTATCTGTCCATTGTGTTAATGAAGGGTTGTCAAAGGCATATTGTAGCACAAGATATTGAACCAAAAACTCAATATCAACAATTGCACCTCTGCTTTGTTTTAAATCAAACATATTAGGTTCGCACTTTAGATGCTCTTTTCGCATACGCTCTCTCATATCGTGAACCTCTTTTTTTAGCGAATTTGGCTCTCGTTGTATGCAAAGAACCTTTTTTCTGATAGCGTTAAACTGCTCTTGAAGAGCCAAATCCCCTCCAATTGGTCTTGCACGTATTATTGCCTGATGCTCCCATGTCCACGCCTCATTTTTTATGTAGTCATCAAATGCGTCAATGTGGCTCACAATCATACCAGACTGACCACTGGGTCTTAATCGCATATCAGCCTCATAGAGCTTTCCAGCCTGTGTGTGCAATGTTAAATAGCTGATGATTCTTTGACCCAAAAGGGTGTAAAATCGTATATTTTCAATGGTTCGCTCCCCCCCTTGTGTGTAACCATCACTGCCAGAGTAGATAAAAACCATATCAAGATCAGATTTGTAACCAAGCTCAATTCCTCCAAGTTTGCCGTACGCAACAGCAGCAAACCCAGGTGATAAAAATTGTGTGCAAGGCGATGAGGAGTAAGTTGATGAAAGAGGCGATTCTAAGCCCTTTAACTCCTTGTCTAAAGCATAGCAATCAGAAGTTAATCCAGTAGCTTTTGAGTTATCTATTTTCAATTTGCCTTTTACTTTATCTAAATTGGCGATTGATGGCACTCCATATTTTTTAACAGTGTGTTTCCACGATATTTCAAGCACCTTATTCATAACAGTTTCTGCAATTTCAGTTAATCTATCGCTCACCTTCATAAGTGGATAGTTTCCGCTTAAATCTGCAGCAGCAACTCTTAACATCATAACCTGTTTAAATATGCAAAGTTCCTCTAATTGAAACTCAAAATCATCAACTGGAATGTGAGCCATTCTACGCTCAATATCTCTTTGCATATCTGATCTATTTGGCGGAGTGTATAGGGTTGATGGTGCAAGAAGCTCATCAAGCAGAGCAGGATAAAGAGATAAAAATGAGATGACCCAAGGGCTTTTGGCAGCAAGATTTACAAGGTTATCAAGAGCTTGAGGCTTTTCAATTAAAAGAGATAGATAGCAGGTTCTTCGCTCAATTGTAATTATAAGATCAACAAGCCGTTTAAGAACAGTCTCTGGATTTAAGGCAAAATTTTCATTGCCTACACTTTTAGTGCTAACCATCTGAACCATTAGAGGAATCAGGCGATCTAAGCGTTTTCTGCCGTTTGTGGTCAATTTTTTTGTATTTGGGTGCTCTGCAAGGTCTCTTAATATTTTGGAAAAGTTGGTATTATCTTCAAAACCAGCAACTTTATAGCCAGTTGCGTCAAACTGAGGATCGTTGATATTTTGCCAAATATACTTTAAATCATCAATAATGGCACAGCGATCGCAAGGATCATTTTCGTAGCCATCTTTGCAGCTTGGCTTATCATCTTGATTGCTTTTATCGTCTAACTCAAAAAGGTTACGAAAATGGGTGTGAACTTTTGACATATAGCCATTTAGCACAACATAAAAATCAGAGAGAGCCTTTTTATCAAAGTAGCTATCAGGATAATTATCAAGTTTATCGCCAAAATCGTCAAAAGAGTGGTGGCTAAATCCCATTGAGAGAGCAAGTCTAAGGGTTTCATCATCTTTTTGGGGTAGATCGTGCGTTTGGCGATCATTATACTCTTGCAATCTATGTTCAACTTTGCGAAGAAAGCAGTATGCTTCTTTTAGTTCATCTTTTGTCGCTTCATCAATACAGTTTCTCTTAGCTAACAGCTCAAGCACTTTGAGAATTTTTCTCTCTTGAAACTCAGGTTCAACCCCACCTCGTATTAACTGAAATACCTGACCAAAGAACTCAATCTCGCGTATTCCGCCAGCACCAAGTTTGATGTTGTTTTTAAATCGTTTATCCTTTACCTGAAGCGATATTCTCTTTTTC
>JADFZO010000047.1 GCA_015232465.1 Desulfamplus sp. | reverse complement strand
TGACTTGTTTTTAATGTAATAAGAGGTAAAGATTGGTGGGCCCACCTGGATTCGAACCAGGGACCGACCGGTTATGAGCCGGTGGCTCTACCAAACTGAGCTATAGGCCCTCTTTGTCAACCATCAAAACAAAAAACTTAGCAAGTATATAGTTTTTGATTACCATGTCAAGTTTAAAATATGGATATTAACATTTTCCTGATAACCAAACAGCCCTTGCTAATCCAAAGATATTTCAACATTAAGCTTCTTTCCAATGCTCTCAAGTTCCTGCTCAACGCTTCCTTTATCAAGAGCCTCAGGAACTACAACATCAATCTTCATAACATAGAGTGCTGTTCCGCTCTCAGGTGATGGCTTTGTCTGCGATGTTAAAGTTACGATGTTAATTGATTTATCAGCAAGAAATTTGCTTACCTTATAGACAATACCAGCCTGATCAATACCCTCCACTGATATTGTGTGGCGATTGTTGCCATTTGTCTTGTAATCTTTTTTCTCAAAATTTAATGGGCGAAGAAAGAGAGATATTGCCTTCTCCTTTTCAAGCCTTCTGCAATCTCTGTAAAGGTTCTCCTCAAGAGAGTCTCCCTGCCCTGATAGCAACAAAATAAGTGTAAACTCATCTGCCAAAAGCCCCATCTGAGACTCCTCAAGGTTACAGCCATTCTCATAAATTACCCCTGAAACATCTGCCACAATTCCCGGTCTATCTTTGCCAAAAGCTGTCATTATAAATTTTTTTTCCATTTTTATTTTTTTCTCCTTAAATCTTGACTATCACTAATCTTGTGTTGGTGTGCTGCTTCCATTAAAATCAATTATTGAGATGTTGTTTAGATATTTTCTGGTCTGGTATTGCCTTATTTTCTGGATTTTGGATACAATATCAGCGATTCTTTTAGCAGATTGCTCAATATTGTTAATATATTTGAGCGCCTCTTCTGGAATTGTTTGTGTCATATTCATAAGCTCAATTGTTCCAAGAAGGGTCATAAGAGGCTGATTTAATTCATGTGCAGTTGCTCCAGACATCTCTAAGAGCACTTTGAGCCTCTCCTCACTCATCTTAATCTCCTGATTTTCAACAAGTATCTTATTGTATCTTCGCAGCTCCTCTTCAGCCTCTTTTCTAAGTTTAACCTCCTCCATTGCCTGATTTCTAAGCCTTCTGTATTCAGAGACTTTTCTTGATAATTCAGTTGCATTCTCAATTGCCATAAGGGCAAAAAACTCCTCCTCTTTAGAAGATGGGATTGATGAGATTACAGTCTTTTGGATCATATAAGAACCATCTGAAAGGGTGCATGGAATGGTGTTTCTGTGAAGCTGTGAAGAGAAAAGGACGGGTGGACCACCCCTGAAAACATAATCAACACGCTCTTTAAATCCAGGTGAGTTTAGGGTATGAAATTTCTCAATGATGTTTTTGCCAACAATATCTGATTTGTCAACATGACTCCATTGAGCAAGACATTTATTCCAAAATAGAACATGATAATTTTTATCAAATATACAGATACCAACAGGAACATAATCAAGAGATTGATAACCATGGGGGCAGTGTTGAAAGAGATTAGAGCACGGGATATTATCAGTTTGAGACATATTCTATTCCTGCTAACTTTATCGACTTCTTTATCATCTGTTTATAGTTCAAACTTCTTTTCAATTGTCTCAATAAGAGCTTGAATAGCACCAACCTGCATAAAAAGGGCAATATCTCCATCAATATCAAGCTCATCTATTGTAAAACGGGTTCTTGCAAGCAGAACATGTGAGTCATCTTGGGCAACAGATGGTTTTTTAACAAAATTTTCAGGATTTGTCTCAATATATTCAGGCACAGAGTAGTCAAAGGTTAGATCAAGTATATTTGATATAGAACCCATAACACCATTGAGGACAATATTTCCCACTTCGCAAAATGTCCCAGCCCTTAAAGCATCCATATCTAAGTCATCGCCCTCGTCAACCAGCACAGCTATCAGTGAAGATGCTGTCTCTGTCGGAAACATCAATTGGGCAGAACCACTAATTTTTCCTTGAAAGGCAAGAGAAACCGCAGAGATGCTATTTTCTTTAGCAAAGAGTTTAAGCTCCTCTTTAAAGTCGCTACTGGAGATAATCTTAACATTAGGAACGCTCAAACTTATATGGCATGAGAGCATTGTATTTAGCACTGAAGCACCTCTGCCAACACCGATATTGCAAAGCTCTTTTATTGATTCAAGGTGTTCAGAGGATATATTTATTTTATCCATTTTGTATCCGTCAACTATTAATGTTATTTCTTAACCAGCCCATTAACCAGCTTAATTAACTCTTCTGGGTCTGGTGGTTTATTTATAAACTGGCTTGCACCAAGCCCCATGCACTTTGATTTGACGGTGTGCTGAATATCTGCTGTAAGGACAATTACGGGAAGTTCAATATTGTGCTCTTTTAGCTTTTCAAGAAGCTCTATGCCGTTCATCTCAGGCATAAGAAGATCAAGTATGACTCCATCTATATTTTTATCTTTAGAGAGTATCATCTCCAGTGCCTGAAGCCCATTTTCAGCCTCAATTACACCATATCCTTGAGCTGAGATTATTCGCTTTACCCCACGTCTTGTGAGCCACGAATCATCAATTATCAGTATAGTTGGCATATACAAAATCCTGACTTAAATTTAAATTTATGTGTAAAGGTTAAAATTGATGTTGAAAAGTTTAAAATCCATGTTAAAAAAACTTATCACTATTTAATTTTAGTGGCAACAAATTTAATTTTAACAACAGTGTAAAAACCCAAAAAGAGAGGTTAAAGTGTCAAAATCAACACAAAATAGATTAGAGCTTGAATCTATACTTGAAGATGTCTCTATGGAGTGCGTTCTTGCCGATGTTTCTGATCCAGATAGTTTTGATGCACTTTTGGGTCTTTTAAAGAAATTTTTTCAAAAAGCAAAGGAGAGCAACTTTTCAGAGCTTGCTGAAGATGCAAAAAAAGCAGGCAAAATTGTAAAGTCAATCATAGAAAACAAGCCATCTGAGAGTGAAAATTCAGGAGAAATATCTGATGTTGATAGTCAGGTTGAGTCGTTAAATCAGATAATATCTGAGATGAAATCATTTTTGCACTTTATTACTCGTTCATCTCAAGAAGAAGAACAAGAAGGTGATGAGCTAAACGAGCCATCACAATTACTACAGTCAGTTGAGCAGATTGAACCAGTTGAGCCGCAAGCTCCACATGCCCCTTCAACTCTTGCTGATGTAGTTGAAAATCAACCAACTTCAGAGACAACTCTTATCCACCCAGGAGAGCTTCCAGCATTTCTTAATATTGATGATTTTGCAGAGTTCTTATCGCTTCAGAGAAATACCCTTGAAAAGATGGAGGTTCTAATCTTAGATATTGAAAAAAATAACAATAGAGCCTACGCACAGGGCGAGCTAAAGCGTATATTTCATACCACAAAGGGCGAAGCTGGATTTTTAGGTCTTAAGGATATTGAAAAGGTGTGCCATCTATCAGAAGACCTTATGGATAGACAACATTTTGGAAATATTGTTGATATTCTGCTTGCTGTTAAAGATTGGCTTGAGGCAACATATAAAGTCTATTCAGGAGGTAGTGGCAGAGCACCATCTACTCAAGAGATTATTAAGATGTTTGATGAGCATAACAATCCGCCTGAACCACCTCTAAATTTGACTAAAATAGGATCAGAGACAGAGACAAAAATCACCTCTGCTCAAAAAACAACTCAAACAGATGACTCAAAAAATGGTTTTGCAAAATCTGATTTTCAAGAGCCAACCTCTTCCTCGTCAGATTTAGCCTCTGGTGCATCAAACTCCACTGCCACACAAAATTTGATTACAGAGTCAATAAATGTTGATGCTGCCCGTTTAGATAGAATGGTAAACATAATAGGGGAGCTTGCAATTGCTGAATCTATGGTTACGCAATCTGCTGAGATAACTGGTTTGGCATCATCAACACTTTTAAGGGCATTAAGCTCGCTGCATAAAATCACTCGAGAGCTTCAAACACTTGGATTGAGCTTAAGAATGGTTCCTTTAAAATCGCTATTTAACAGAATGGATAGAGTTGTGAGGGACCTTACAAAAAAGACGGGTAAAAAGATTCAATTTATAATCAAAGGCGAGAGCACTGAGCTTGATAAGACTCTTGTTGATAAACTTGGAGACCCGCTTATCCATCTTGTTCGCAATAGCGTGGATCATGGAGTTGAAGAGACCCCTAAAGATCGCATTGATGCTGGCAAACCAGAGGTTGCAACTGTTGAGCTTAGGGCGTTTCACAAAGGAGGATACCTATTTATTGAGGTTGAGGACGATGGAAGGGGAATTAACAGAAAACGGCTTGAAGAGAAGGCAATTGAAAAGGGGATTATAACTGCTGAGAGCCTGCACTATGTCGATAAGATAGCTGGAGATGAGATTTTAAATTTAGTATTTCATCCAGGTCTTACCACTGCAAAAAAAGTTACTGATGTCTCTGGAAGAGGCGTTGGAATGGACGTAGTAAGAAAGAGTATTGAGGCTTGCAGAGGTAAGGTCTCTATCTCATCTACTGAGGGCAAAGGGACAACATGCACAATCAAAATTCCATTAACTCTCTCCATAATTGACGGGCTTGTGGTTCGAGTTGCAAGGGAGATATATGTTATTCCAACACTATCGGTTGTAACATCACTTAAAGTTGATAAAGGTCAGATTTCCAATGTTTTTGAAAAGGGGGAGATGATAAAGTTTTTAGGAAATCTTATCCCGCTTTTTAGGTTAAACAGGCTCTTTAAGCTACATAGCCAAAAAAATATTAATGCCTGTGATGGAATTGTTGTTGTGGTTGAAGATAGCGGACTCTACACAGCCCTTCTTGTAGATGAGCTAATGGGAAAACAGAACACTGTTATCAAAAGTCTTGGAATGGGCAATGGTATTGGAATCGAAGAGATAAAAGGCATATCAGGCGGAACAATAATGCCAGATGGTCGTGTGAGCCTTATCCTTGATATTGCTGGTATTATTGAGCTATCTCATGCCAACTAATTATGGATTTATGGTTGCTATTTGACTACACTAAAAGATTTTCGATTATTTGCGGTAAAATATCTTGAAACTCCTCGTTTTTAGTAATAACAGCGTCAATATTAGGATATGCAGTTTTGAGCGATTCAGAATCTTCTCCAGTTAGGAGCACAAAGGGTTTATTCATTCCAGATTTTTGTAACTCCTCAAACAGCTCTGCTCCGTTTACCATCGGCATATTCATATCAGAGACAATTAATTTGATTGATAGATCATCAGTCAGTTTTTCCATTGCATCAATTGCACCCTCTGCAATCACAACATCATAACCAGCAGACTCAAGAACAATTGAGGTTAGCTCTGCTGCAAAAAGATCATCATCAACAACCAATATTTTATGCTCTTCTTTGCTCATAATTAAATCCTTGTTTTATCTTTTTTATCCTTGTTTAAAAATTAACCAATCAGATTTTTAACAGTATCAAGAAGGTTTGACTGATCAAATGCTCTTTTGACAATGTAGGCATCTGCACCAGCCATTATCCCCCGCTTTTTGTCTGCCTCCTTCTCTAAGGAGGTAACAATAACTATTGGCACGCTACGGTATCTCTCATCAGCTCTTAGCAGCTCTGTAAGAGAAAAGCCATCTAATCGGGGCATCTCAACATCTGTGATTACAAGATCATATAACCTATTTTTACTCTTTTCTAAAGCATCTTCTCCATCGTCAGCAGTCTCAACTGTGTAGCCGTATGCTTCAAGAATGCTCTTTTCTATCTCACGGGTGTTGGCTGAATCATCAACCACAAGTATTGTCTTTACCTCTGATAAAAAGCCCAAATCGTCAAATTTATCTGCTAAATCCCTAATATATGAGACGTTATGCCCAGATTGCCTTGCAGCAGCTTTTATAATTTCAGCAGTGTTAAGAACATTTATCACGCTATCACCAGCCCCAATCGTTGCCCCTGTGATGATTTTAAGATTTGATAAAAGTGCAGGAAGAGGCTTTACAACCATCTCCTCTCTTCCAATAATCTCATCAACAATCAGTCCAAGTTTATTTGCCCCATCTTTAACAATAATAACTGATGCAATTGGCTCTAAAATCTGTTTGGGCTTAATGGGCAATCTGTTTAATGTCTCAGATGGTCGAATCTGCAAAACTTCAGCCAAATACTCAATTGCAATAATCTCCTCTCTTAAGCGGATCGCCTTTTTTCCAACAATCTCAATTATCTCGTCCAATTTTATTGAGCAAAGCTCACAAATAGAGGTTGCAGGAAGTGCAAAGTGTTTTCCACCAGCTAAAACCATACAGAGCACAAATACAGCAAGATTGAGCGGAAGATGCAGCATAAATGATGTGCCCACCCCTTCAAAGCTATCCATTACAATAGTCCCTTTTAGGTCATCAACCACATTTTTACGAACAACGTCCATGCCAACACCACGCCCTGAGAGGTCTGTAATTATTGGGCTTGTGCTAAACCCTGGCAAAAAGATAAGGTTTAATATCTCAGTGCGAGACATCATGTTTAAGGTATCACCATCAAACAGATGCTTTGCCAAAGCCTTTGCCTTAATTTTATCTACATTAAGACCTGCCCCATCATCTTTAAGTGATATAGTTACCCCTCCGCTGTTGTAAAAGGCTGATAAAGAGATCGTCCCTTTTGCGATTTTACCAGTTTTTAAACGCTCTTCTGGCATCTCTATTGCGTGATCAACTGCATTTCTGAGCATGTGTAAAAGAGAGTCTCCAATACGTTCAGCAATTTTGCGATCAATCTCTGTTTCGCCGCCAGTAACAATAAACTCCACCTCTTTTTTAGCATCTTTTGCCAAATCACGAACCGTTCGCCTCAACGGCTCAAACACTGTGGATAGAGGCATCATTGAGAGCTTTAATGTTGCTGCTTGAAGCTCACCAATAAGATGAGAGTGCATAATGGTAGCCTCAGAAACTGATTTTGATGACTCTTGAAGGGCAAGCTGGGCTGTTATGCTATTTTCAGATGCCCTTGTTAAATCATAAAATTCTGTCCCATTTTGTACAATTTTTTTAGAGATTAAGATGTTTAGATTAGAGATTGATATTGTAGCTGCCTTTGCACTCTCTTTAAGTAGCTTAACATCTTGTTTAAATCGGTTGTGATCAGAGATTATCTCACCCATCAGCCTGATAAGCTCATCTAATTTGGCTGTATTTATATGAAGATATTGAGCTTTTTGATTTTGACTCTGCTTTACCTCAATAGTTTGATTAACCGTTTGCTCTTTTTGCTCTAAACAATCTTCTGGTTTGGCAGGCGCGGCGATAGTTGCTGGCTTGATAGAATCAGGCTCTGGCTCTTTAGTTGATCCAGCCAAAGCAGCCTCTCTTAGAGCTTTGCAAATATCAGTTGGTGCAGGCGGTGGTCCATCTGGAGTCTCAATAGCATCTACCATTAATAAAAGGGCATCTACACTTTTAAAAAGAGGCTCAAAAAACTGGCTATTTAGCTCAATTTTAGAACCTCTTGCAGCATCAAGCAAATCCTCCATTGCATGGGCAAGCTCACCTATTGTTGTTAATTTCATCATTCGGGCAGAACCCTTGATGGTGTGGGCAGATCGAAAAAGAGAGTTTATTGTATCAAGATGGGCTGTTAAATCTTTAGGGTTGATAGATATAGCACTCTCTAACGATAGCAAGCCATTGCTGATTTTTGCACAGTGATCTCTTGCCTCATCTGCAAATCTTGCTAAAAATTTTGAGCGATCAATTGCCATATCAATTTACACTACCTTTTTGTAAAATATTTAGTTTGTATTGGCAAAGAGCTTTAAATTGCTCAGAGTTAAATCTAAGTGGAAATATTGAGCTTTTATTTTTAGAATCTGCACCATTTTGCAGTATATCCAAAGCAGAGTGGTATGCACTTATCGCCCTTTTTTTGTCGCCTAATAAATTTACACTCTCAGCAAGATAAAAGTGGGCAACCCAACAGTTTGCATCTATATAAAGAGCCTCTCTTAACCGCTTTAAACCTTCATCGTTTCTGCCTGTTTGATGAGCAATAATTCCAAGCATCAGATAGGCTGGAGTGCAGAACTGGTTATAATTTAAAGCTATATTGCAGTGTGATTCAGCCTTTTTAAAATTTTGAGAATCAGTCAAGATATTTGCTAAAAGAAGATGGGCATTTATAAAGTTTGGCTCTTTTTCAATCAGAGTTTTTAAGATTAAAATAGCCTCTTTTTGTCGGTTTTTATGGGTATGCTCAAGTGCAATATCAAACAACTCTTTAGGGGCAATCTGGTGTGACGCAGACAATGACTCTATCTTAGAAGTGGTTTGTTTTAAAATAGTAGCTCTTTTTAAAGAGGTTTTATAAATTTGTTTAGATGGTTTAGAAGAGATAGCAACGATTCTACTATTGCTATTTAAGATACTCTTTTTATAGACAAAAAGCTCATCAATCTCAACCAACGGCAAGATACCAGTGTTGTGGTGCATGGTCTCAGTTGAGCTTACTATCAGATACCCCCCAAAGTTCAAGATATTTGCCAAACGGCTAAATATAGAGGTTTGAACTTTATCAGGAAAATAGATTGAGACATTTCTGTAAAATATAATATCAGGGCTAAATATTAATGCAGGATAGTTTTCTGCATTTAGGTTGGCAGTCTGAAAAAATATCTGATTTTTAATAAAATCTTTAATCTGAAAAAGACCTGTAGAGTCTCTAACTGGTTCAAAATAGCGATTGATAATAGAGCTATCCATGCCTCTAAAGGAGTATCTGCCATAAACCCCTTTAACTGCTGATTCTATTGCAGCACCATCAATATCTACCCCAACAACAGAGAATAGATTTTGACTCTCAACCCCATATTTTTCATGCAGAGCAATTGCAATTGAGTATGGCTCTTCACCTGTGGAGCAGCCAGCACTCACAATTTTTATCTTAACAGAGGAGTCAAACTTACCAACACTAAGAGATTTTGCCTCAATAATCTCTGGTATTAGCCTGTTTGTCATCAACCTAAGCTGCTCTGGTTCGCGAAAAAAGTAGGTCTCATTTATGGCTAAAAGCTCAATCAGCTTGGCAAGTTCGTTAGAATCAGAAATAAGCAGTTTGTAGTAGTTGCTAAGGGTAGAGGCTTTGCAAATAGCCGCTCTTTTAGCAATACTGCTTGATAGAGTCTCTTCTCGTCCGTTTGAAAATGTAAAACCGCAATTATCAAGCAAAAGAGCCTTAAAAGGTTCAAGGTTTATCATCTACTTTGTCAATTTTCCTATTTTATGAAATTTCATAATCTATATCCTCTATTCTATTATTCTATTTTGCTCATAATATAGTCAGCTATTGCAGATAGCGGTAAAACTTGATTAACTGCCCCCTTTTCAATAGCAATAGCGTTCATGCCAAAGACAACTGAACTTGCCTCATCTTGTGCAATACTCAAGCCTCCAGCAGCTTTTATAGCCCTCATTCCAGCCACCCCATCGCTTCCCATACCGCTTAAAATAACTGCGATTGATTGGCTTTTAAACGACTGGGCAACAGAAGATAAAAGATGATCACAAGATGGGTGGTATAGCTGCTTTGAGCCAGCACCATCAAATAGCAAGATCATGCCATCACGGGTAATCTCCATAGCTGACTCTGACGGATTTAAATAGACTCTGCCAGATGTTAGTATCTCACCGTTAGTTGCTGGCTTGACTGTAAGTGGTGTGCAGGTGTTTAGCCAATCTGCCATACCTTGTGTAAAGCCTGCTGCAACGTGTTGGGCTATCACAATTGGAGTTGGAAAATTTTGTGGCAGTTTTGATAAAATTGTGCAAATAGCATTTGGTCCACCAGTTGAGGCTGCTATGGCTATTATCTTTGTTTTGCCCGCTCTTTTTTGCTGATCCTCTTTTGTGGCTATATTGGCAGTGATCTGTTGTAAAAAAGATGGCTCAACTTTTTTTCTCATTACCGCTTGATGAGCTGCAACATCAATACCAGCAAGCATCTTCACCTTTTTGATAAGGACGGAACCATCTGCCTCATCAATATTTGACTTTTCAACAACATCAAGTGCCCCTTTTGAAACAGCATTAAATGCTGTGCGCACTCCAGATAAAGAGGTGATAACCAAAATAGGGGTGGGTCGATCTGCCATTATTCTTGAGATAGCCTCAAGTCCATCTAATATAGGCATCTCAATATCCATAGTTATAATATCAGGCTTTAGTGAGATAGCCTTAGATACAGCCTGAATTCCATCTCCAGCCTCACCTACAACCGCAATTTCAGGATCAGATGTTAAAATTGCACAAACCATATCACGAACAAGTGAACTATCATCAACAATAAGAACCCGTATTGAACGCTCTGCCTTATTAGTCATCATCACACCTATGACATCACCCCTCTTAAATTTTAACTATAACTCTTGCTGCTATCTTTAATTTAAAGAGGTTTGTCAGAAGAAGAGTCTATTTTAAAATTTTTAACTAAAGATTTAAGCCTATCTGCCAACTCCACAAGTTCACCAGCAACAAGATTTGATTGATGTGCAGAGTCTGTTGATTGTCTGACCCCTTGCTCAATCTCTTTTATGGCAAGTAGCACCTGAGTGCTTGCTATCTGCTGCTGCTGTGTTGAGAGCGATATTTGGCGTGCTGAATCTGCAGATATCTCAACACCATCAACCATGTTCATAAGCATTGAAACTGTGTTGATAGATGAGACTTGCCCCTGCTGCATCATAACTGAGGTCTTTTCAGAGGAGATTACAAGACGGTTTACAGCATCAAGAATCTCTGTAATTTTGCCCTCAATTTCAGCAGTTGACTCAACTACGCTATCTGCAAGGCGGCGAATCTCAACCGCAACTACGCCAAATCGTTTACCAACCTCTCCAGCACTTGCAGCCTCAAGAGCTGCATTAAATGCAATTAATCTTGTCTGGTTGGCAATATTGTTGATTATCTCCATTATTTTATTGATCTCTTTGGACTTGCTACCTAATGCCACAATCTCCTTTAGATTTGACTGCATATCTTGATTTATGTGATCAATCTTAGCTGTCAGATTTTCAACATCTTGTGCACCTTCACGGGTCTGCTCTAAAGTTTTATCTGTTTGGGCAACTACTCCTTGACTGTGCTGGGCAATTTGGGCAGCAGAGGAAGATAACTCCTCCATTGTTGATGTTATCTCAGTAACAGAGCTTGCAAGCTCAACTGCAAAACTCGATTGCTGTTGCATATTGGAAGAGATTGCAGCAGCGTGGCTATGAAGATTGTTTGTAACGCCAGAGACCATAACCACGCTGTGGCGTAGCTTGCCAATAAGATCGTTAAACCAGACCCCCAATGTTCCAACCTCATCGTCTGAAGAGACTGGAACAGAGATTGTAAGATCATTTTTAAAGCTCTTCATTGCAAGTGTGATGCTCTCAAGGGGTCCTGTTATATATGTGGTTACAAAATATTTTGAGGTGAGCATTAAGATAAAAGCTACAGCTAAAGCCATTAGAAATTGAATAGTGATGGTGGTTGCAACAGTGTATATCATGTGCTCATTCTCTTTCTCTACTGCTTTATCAATATCATCAATATAAATACCAGTTGCAACTATCCATTGATATTGAGCAAATGCCTTTGCAAATGAGAGTTTTGGTCTTAATATCTCTTCATCTTTTAGTCTCCATGAGTATTTAATAAACCCCTCCCCACTCTCTCTACACATCTTTGTAAGCTCATTAACCATATAGACACCATTAGAGTCTTTTAGGTTACTCTGATCTATGCCCACAAATGAAGAGTCAGGGTGAACAACCACAACATTGTCGTAGTCATGCACCCACAAGTAGCCATTCTCTGCATATCGCATTGATAAAACAGCCTTTTTTGCCTCCTCTAACGGCAGTTGCTTAATCTGGCTGACAGCCATCTCAACATAACCTCTTATTTGGCTCATTCTCTCTGATAAAAGGGTCTTTTTGTAGGAATCTACCCTATCTAACCCCCGATTGACCGTGTTAATTGCAGAGATGGTCATTATAACTATTGTGGCAAACATAACTGAGCCAACACTGAGCCACATTAGCTTCTTTCGCAATGTCATCTTCATATAATATTTCATTTTAAAACCTTTATTAGTTAAATTGTATCTTAAAATATCATTTATACAGTGCTATCTTATTTTAGAGCCTTAACCATTGTACAAAGCTCGTCTGGAGAATATACTGGAATTGTCGAATGTTTGAACCCAACCACATCTCTTGTTACAATGGCTTGAATATTAGAATGATATGCAGCCTGATACAAAACAGCATCTTCAAAATCGGAAAACTTAGATTTCAATGCAGCCTCCAATACAGAGCCATTAACAGGTGCAATCGTGAATATGGTTAGCAATTTTGAAATTGCCTCTTCAGCCTTCTTTTTACCAACAACTTTGGTTGCAAGATAAAATATTGTAGTAACTGTTGTTGCACCTAAAAAGCCTGCTATAATCTTTTCTTCAGCCAATGAAAATAGAATAGTCGCTAAATCAGAAAACGGTTTTCTGTCAAGCAGAAGGTCAAGAACAATGTTTGTATCAAAAAGAATCTTCATAGGTATTTATTCTCAAGATATTCATTATAACTATCTTCTGATATTGTTTCTGATCTGTTTTGCAAGCAACCTCTTAGAGAATTAGTAATTTTGGCAGTAGGCTTAGTTTTCTCATTTTCATATATTATAGAATCTATTAAAGAGAAGTAGTTTGAGACAATCATGGAAAGTGATTTACCAGTTTTATTTGAATATATCTTTGCACGCTCTATTAAATTTTCATCAAGCATCAGTGTTAATTTGCTATTCATATTATCTCTCCGAGTTAATGAGGTTTCACTATGATTTTTCAGTTTCAATTAAAACTCTTTTAAAATCAACAAGCAGATAGAGTCTATCATCTCTAAGGAGCACTGCCCATAAACCCTGTTTAATGGCAAAAGGCTCAATAATTGGCGGAAATGGAAAAATATCGCTCTGATTCACACAGATAACATCTTCAATTGAGCTAACACTTAAACTGCACTCTTGGTTGTTTGTCAAATTGACAATTAGATTTGTCCTACAATCTTGAGAGGTTTTGCTATCTAAACCAGATATTGCATCGCAAACTCTACGGGCAGAGCCAATATTAGAAGTGTCAATTGCAAATTTACTACTACTATTATCAGAGATAGGGTAAGAATCAACCCTTTTAATCTGGGACGCTATTGCACCAAAAAAGAGTCTGCCAACTGAAAATAGAATAAGATTTAATGGAAATATTGATGGCTCTTCTAAAGGTTTTATCATGTTTCTTGATCTTTTTAACCTCTTTATATAGCCACTTTAGCAGCAAGTTTTCCAATATCTATTAGCGATACAGTGTTGCCTAAAAACTCAATTCTGCCAGCGATTAGCTCTTTTGCGACTCCAGATAGCGTTGACAGAGGTGGCTCAATTGCGGTTATAGGCATATCAACAACATCTTCAATATCATCAACAATAATTCCAGAGCAAAAATTCTCCTTTTTAACCATCATAACCATAACTTTGCTCTGCTCAATCTTCTTTCCCCCTAAAAATGAGGATATATCTATAACAGACTCAATATCTCCACGAACATTTATAAGTCCCGGCAGATATTCAGGCAAAAATGGGACAGGATAAATCTCTTTGTTTGGCAAAATCTCTCGAACATCAGAGCCATAAGCAGCATAGAGATTGCCTGCTACACGAAATATCACAAATTTAATCGCCTCTTCTTCAACATCAACAACCTCGTTACTCTTAATAGAGCCTCGTATTGCTACAAGAATATCATCACTGTTCATCTTTTTTTAAAATAACCTCCTTAAAGATACTCTTTTAGGCACGCCAGGAGCTTTGCATCAATTGGAGGCTCTTTGTAGTTTTGCAAAAGAAGGGTTACACGCTCAGAGGCTTGCTCTATAAGGCTCTTGGATTTTGCTTCCCATTTGTCGTAATTGGTTCGCCAAAATAGGGTTGGGTGGTGAAGCTCTTTTCTAAAATTTGCAAATGTGTGAGGTGTGGTTACAAAGTTGGTTTTTGGGTCAACGGTTTTTATAAGCTCCACAAGAGCATCAATATCATCTGTTTTGATTGGCTCAAGAAATCGTCTTACGTAATCAGCAAGATCAGCGTCCATGATGAGTTTCTCAAGCGAGGCTGCTGCAAAACTTGACATGATTCCGCACCCTGGAAGAAAATTAATTCTATTTTGCAAAGCATTTATAAAGCAGAACATAGATTCAGCCCCAGCATGAAAATCACACGCTTGAGCATCGTTCATGCCAACATTGCCTCGCGTCAAAAGCCCATAACTTTTTCCCATAATTGCAGCAGCAGACTCCATAACTCTGCTCTCAGGTCCGCCGTAGGTGATGCTCATAGATTTCATATCACACGAGCAGGGAAAAGCTCCGTAAAATATGGGAAGTCCTGGTTTTATGAGCTGGGTTAAGACAAGAATACTTAAAACCTCACAGTTGTTTAAAATAACATTGCCAAGGGTCGAGCACGGTCCAGTCATGCCAGCAGATGGGCATGGAGAGATACTTATCGCAATCCCATGCTCTGCCATAGCCATCAAAAAATCGCCCTGATCCCCTGCAAGTATAAGCGGAGAGATGCAATTTACAGTGCTTTGAGCATATACTTTTACGCTGCCTTGATTACTATAGTCAGACTCTTTTTTTAATGTTTCAGGCGTTATATCAAAAGCCATTGAGAGCATCTCAATATCTGAAATTGCTGAGATGTTGTATGGTTTATCTGAGTATATTATCTGATTTGCCATCATAAACTGATATAGCTTATCGTTAGGAATATCCCCTGGATAGACAAGATTGCCCTGAATCTGAACAGCATCTAAAACCTGCCCTAATTTTATAGCTTTAATATAATCATTGCCGTCAGCTTTACGCCTTTTGCCTGATGGATCAAATATAAATGGGGCTGATCTGCCAACCCCTGTTGCACTGTAATCTATATTAAAATCAATATTGTATTTTGGCTCTCTTGCAAGAAGGGTAAAGTTGGTTGAGCCAGAGGCAGCTTTAATAGCCTCCTGAATATTTGATTCTGAAAAAAAGATTTTTGCACCATCAATTTTAAGTCCATGAGACTTTGCAACATTAACAAGAGCTTCAGAGCCAACCCACAACCCTCTTTGGCTTAAAATCTCTAACGATGCTTTGTGAATCTGCTCAAATTTACTCTTATCAATTACGTTTGTGTTTTGCATGTGTGGCTACTTGCTCCATATTGTTATTTTTTAACAGTTAGCGGTTAAATTCTCAGGTATTTTGCAGACTGGAATTGTAACCATTTTATGGCGATTCATAATATTAAATTTTCTGTAAATAGATAACACCTCTTTTTCTCTTGCAGATAAGTCATCATAATCTTTATTGGCGCACCTATCGTATCTCATTGCCCACTCAAGTTCTGGATATGTTGCCCCAATTTGAGATTCGTCAGTTCTATTATCCTCCCACAAACCATCAGTTGGTTGAGCATTTATAATATCTTGGCTCACACCCAAATATTTTCCAAGTGCAAAGACCTCTGTTTTGAATAGATCAGCAATTGGGGAAATGTCAACCCCGCCATCGCCATATTTGGTATAAAAGCCAACTCCAAAATCTTCAACCTTATTGCCAGTACCAGCAACTAAAAGTTTATGGTGGCTTGCAAATGCGTAAAGGGCTATCATTCTAAGGCGTGATCGACTATTTGCCATTGTTAAGCCATCTTGAATCTCATTTGGAAGGCTCGCCTCAATTTTTTGAAAAGCTGGGGTCAGATCAACCATAACCCCTTTAACATTGGAAAATTTGCTCTCAAGCCATCTGATGTGGCTGACAGATAGGTCAATTTGACTTTCAGACTGATAAATTGGCATATTTAAGGCAATAACTTTTAGACCAGTTTTAGCACACAAAGTTGATGTTACAGCAGAGTCAATTCCTCCAGAGACCCCAACCACAAAACCATTTAATCCAGATTTTATGCAATACTCTTGTAGCCATGATTCAATATGTTTAGCAATTTTTTCCATAACTTTTTTCCTGATAATTTTTCTAAGATTTTAACAAGGCTATTTTCTTTAGTAATTTTAAAGATTCTTCTATATACTCAACTATTAAGTAAAATTCAATGGGAGCTTGTTATGATGACTATTAAATATAACTCTTTGAAATCACTTGCCTTTGATAATAGCTTTATCCGTGAATTGCCCGCTGATCCTCAATCTGCCAATTACAGACGCCAAGTTTTTGGTGCCTGCTACTCTATTGTAAAGCCCACACCTGTTTTGTACCCTAAATTGATTGCATACTCAAAAGAGGCAGCAGCTCTTCTTGATCTATCTGAAGATGCCTGCAACGATGATGAGTTTGTACAAGTATTTTCAGGCAATAGATTGCTATTTGGCATGGAGCCATACGCAGCATGTTACGGCGGACACCAGTTTGGCAACTGGGCAGGTCAGCTTGGAGATGGAAGAGCCATAAATCTTGGGGAGGTTATCAACAGCAGATCAGAGCGTTGGACATTGCAGCTTAAAGGGGCAGGAGCAACCCCGTACTCCAGAAATGCTGATGGATTGGCAGTCTTGCGATCCTCTGTTCGTGAATTTTTGTGCAGCGAAGCTATGTTCCATTTAGGTGTGCCAACCACAAGGGCATTAAGCCTTATATCAACAGGCGAGATGGTAGAGCGAGATATGTTTTATGATGGTAACCCTAAAGATGAACATGGTGCTATTGTTTGCAGGCTTGCTCAGTCATTCACAAGATTTGGTAACTTTGAAATTTTTACTGCACGCAATGACATTAAGACTTTAAAAAAGCTCTTAGATTACACAATACATATAGATTTTCCCCATCTGATAGGGCATCAAAACATAAAAGAAGAGCTAACTTGGCAGAGTTATCTTAAGTGGTTTGAAGAGGTCTGCATACGCACTGCTGACTTGCTTGTTGAATGGATGCGTGTTGGTTTTGTCCATGGGGTTATGAACACTGACAATATGTCGGCTCTTGGGCTTACAATAGATTATGGTCCTTATGGCTGGCTTGATAACTATGATCCAAATTGGACACCAAACACAACAGATAGAGCAGGTAGAAGATACCGTTTTGGTAATCAGCCCGCAGTTGCCCATTGGAATCTTGCACAGCTTGCAAATGCGATATTTCCTCTGATTGGTGATGTTGAGCCTCTAAAAGATGCGTTAAACCTATACTCAGCAAGATTTAAAGATAGATGGCAGACAATGATGAGAGCAAAATTGGGGCTAAAGAGCTTTGACTCTACAACTGATACTATTTTAATAAATCAGCTCTTCACCCTTTTTGGAATTGCAGAGACAGACATGACACTATTTTTCAGAAAGATTGCATCGTACGATTTTACTTCAGATTGGTTTAAATCTATGAGCCAAATATCAGAAAAGATGGCTCTACTAAAGCCATTTATAGAGAGCTATTATGAGCCATCGCAGTTGACAGAGGAGTATCTATTTAAAATTGTAGATTGGTTCAGCAGCTATACAAAGCGGCTTGAAAAAGATAGCCGAACTTATAAAGATAGGCAAGATAGTATGAATTTAGTCAACCCTAAGTATATTTTGCGTAATTATCTATCGCAGCTTGCCATTGATAAGGCAGAAGCTGGCGATTTTTCGATGATTAACAGGCTTCTTGATATGGTTCGTAGTCCATATAGTGAACAGCCAGAAAATGAAGAGTTTGCAGTTAAGCGTCCAGATTGGGCACGCAATAGAGCGGGTTGTTCCATGTTGTCTTGTAGCTCTTAAGAGAGTCGGTAGTCCTGCAATTAGGTGATGTTTAATGTAGTTAATGTATGCTTTTAACTATTGCATTAATAAAATTGGTAAAGATACGTTATCTCGACAAACAGTCTCTCTGCCTTGATCCACCCAAGCATACAAGGTTTTATTTGTCCAAGCCTCAAGATTAAACAACTTGGCTTCAAATTGGTTTCCAGTTACATGGATATATGTATTTGGTAAAACAATTGATGTATTGAGAATTGTGTTATTACCGCTTGAATAACTGACTTTAAAAACACCGTTATCTTGATACACACGCATATGTAAATCTTCATTTCCAAATAGATACTGAAAAGAGCTGTCTAATTCCCCATTAATAACAAACCTCAAGTATATGAAAATTTTATCTTTTGCGATATAGACATCTTTCAAGTCCTGCCCTGGTAGATTATCGCATTCGGGACCATCGTTGTCTGAAAAAATTTTGTCTTGTTCGCTCCAATCACTATAGTCTCCATCAATTTTAATCTGCCTATCCCTTACTATGAAATTCAAATATTGCTTTGTATAAGTAACGCCACCATCCTCTCCGAACATCAGAATAGTTTTGGAAAATTGGTCTGAATTTTTTTCTTGCCACTCTCCTATTAATGTCTGACCAGCACCTAAAATTCGTTCCCATGTAGTGCGATCGCCTGAAGGATCTAAAAAGACCAATTGAGCATCTGTTAAACTGATAAGCACTATAGATTGTTTGCCTTGCTGAGGCCCATCTTTTATAAATGTAGATTGAGCGAAATCAATACTTATTTTTTCTGTATTTTGATCATATAAGAATTTTCCTGATGCTATATCTTTAATATTGTTCGACTTTACGTCTTTAATTGTAAATCCTTGGGAGGTAAATAATAAGTCCACTTCGTAGGTCTCGGACAACAGTATAACTTTCGGAATATTGAGGATACCGCTTTCCATATCGAATATTGCCTCATTCCCAGCGTTAGATATATTTATATATGAACAGATAATTGTTAAAATCAAACATACTATTGTTAGTATTTTCATAGTCTCCCCCGGTGTTTATAATTAGAGTTATTCCTTTGACGTGCCTTCTTGTCCTTTTCGACGACAAAGATTCATGAACTAATCAGTGCATTCTTCACCTTTAAAGCCAGTTCCTTTCTGGAGAAGGGTTTCTGGATAAAGTGCATCCCCTCATCAAGTATGCCATCTCGGGCAATTATATCAGCAGTATATCCTGACATGAACAGGCATTTGATATGCGGAATAATGGACAGAATATTTTGTGCCAAATCACGACCGTGCATCTCTGGCATGATAACATCAGTCATGAGCAGATTAATTTCCCCTGCGTAATCTTTTGCAATATTAATGGCTTTGATTGGCAGTTCAGCGGTAAACACTTTATATCCTAAACTTTCCAGCATAACCTTCCCCATTGTCAGTATCACAGGTTCATCCTCCACCAGCAGAACAGTTTCGTGTCCATGTGCTACAGGTTCTTTCCGCTCTTCTTCCTCAATCTGCGGAACATTCTCGATATGTCTTGGTAGATATATTTTGAAAGTAGTTCCTTTTCCCATCTCACTTTGAACATCAATAAACCCGTTATTCTGTTTAACGATACCATAAACAGTAGCCAGCCCTAAACCTGTACCCTTTCCAAACTCCTTGGTAGTGAAGAAAGGTTCAAACATATTATTTAGTATATCCTTCTCCATACCGCATCCGTCATCACTTACAGTCAGCAGCACATAATCCCCGGGTATTACGTATGGATACTTTGAACAATAAACTTTATCACAGTTTACGTTACTTGTTGCTATAAGCACATTGCCGACACCATCTATGGCGTCCCTTGCATTTACGCACAGATTGGCAAGTATCTGGTCGAGCTGAGAGGGGTCAATCTTTACATCCCACAGCTCTTTACCTTGTGGCTGCCAACGCAAAGCAATATTCTCACCAATAAGCCTTCCAACCATTTTGAGCATACCTTCAATAGTCTGGTTAACATCAAGAACTTTTGGAGCAATATTCTGTTTGCGTGCAAAAGCTAAAAGTTGACAGGTAAGAGCAGCAGAGCGTTTAGCTGAATTTTGAATTTCTGTGAGGTTTTCATAAAGAGGATCGGAAGGTACCAGACTCTCTAACGACATCTCCGTATATCCTAAAATAACCATCATCATGTTATTGAAATCATGAGCAACTCCGCCTGCAAGTCTTCCAATGGACTCCATTTTCTGAGCTTGACGGAGTCGGGCTTCGAGTTTTTCCCTCTCCGCATCTGACTCTTTGCGATCTGTGATATCGTTAATTACAAAGCGGCAGACAGACACACCCTCTTCATCTTGAACTTTAATTGCCTCTAAATGCACCCAACATATATTTCCATCATGCCTCAACATACGGATATCCTGTTTCTGAGGCTCACCTGTTTGAAAGCTCTTTTTGAAAAGCGAGTAGTAAATATTTTGATCTTCACTAAAAATGAACTTTGAGAGCGGCTGTTGAATCATAGCATTTTTGGGCACACCTAAACATGTGGCAGCAGTCAGGTTTGCCTCTAAAATCATACCCTTTTCTGAAATTGTGAAATAACCCACAGGTGCCCGATCATAGAGATCGAAATATCTTGTCCTTGCTGCATCTGTCTCCTGCTGTGCCTGACGCAAAGCCTCGTTCTGCATTGAAAGCTCTATCTGGTGTACCCGCAGCTCGTGGAGCATCTCACTGATTTTCAGGGAGGACAACCCGTCAAGATTCTCTGGCAGACAGGCGACTCTCTCCTCTGCATTTTTGCGGAGGCGTACATTCTCTTCAGCCATAAGGCTTTTATTTTCCATTATCGGTCTCCGTTGTTAACTGTTTCATCAGTTTCCGTTCGGTTGTGGCAATTGCATAGACATGTCCTACTTTATTAACCAGAGGCGTGGAGATTATTGATACTTCCATAATCGAACCCTCTTTGGTAACTCTTCTGGTAAAATATGGCTCTAAAATTTCAGCATGGCAGAGTTGATGCAGCCTGAACATCTCCTCCTTTTTAAGCGATTCAGGTATTCGGTCAAGGATGGTCATTGAAAGTGCCTCAGCTTCACTCCAGCCATACATTCTCACAGCTCCGGGGTTCCATGCCAAAATCCCTCCATTCATGTCATGAACTGTTATGGCATCGTATGAATCACGGACTACCACTGCTAATCGCAGCTCCTCATTGGCTTTTCGCAATGATTCCCGTGCCTTCTCCTCATTTGTAATGTCCACAAGGGTGATTACTGCACCCTCAATAGCCTTGTTGAGCGTTAAATACGGCGATATTCGCATCCTGTAGAATCTGTCCTCCTTTGTCTGAACTTTGACCTCTTTAGGGATCAGTGTATCCAGAACTGCCTGAATGTCTGCCACTAAACTATCATAGCTTATCAGATTGGAAACCAAATGAGCTATCGGTCGCCCCACGTCAGTAGGGATAAGATTGATTATCATGCTTATTGAGGGGGTAAAATTAAGGATACGAAGCTGATGATCCACAAAGACAGTAGCAATGCCCGTGCCTGAAAGCAGATTATTTATCTCATTATTGGCTTTTGAGAGTTCAGCCACTTTGTTCTGCAGCTCCGAATTGACTGTACAAAGCTCTTCATTGACAGATTGCAGCTCCTCCCTTGAGGTCTCAAGCTCCTCGTTGGTGGAGTGCAACTCCTCGTTCATGGACTGCATCTCCTCATTTGAGGATTGAAACTCTTCGTTGGAGGTCTGAAGCTCCTCTCTGGTAACCTGAAGATACTCCTCCTTAACAAGCAGTGCCAGCTTCATTGCCTCAAGTTCTGCGTCAGCACCACGCTCCCCTGCTGGTTTATTACTGGTTTCAGTTTCCTGCGTCATTGCCTCCAGAGTAACTAAATAAAGAAGAGACCCTGTTACCAGTGTGGAATCCTCTTTGTCTATTATCACAGGACGGATAACAAGATTGACAGTGATGAAATCACCATTGGTTCTGACCCGAATACCATGGCAGTGTACAATTTGCTTTGTTGTAACTGCCCTGTTCAGTGTTAAGGTCAGTTCATGCAGCAGCCCTTCACGAGCCATTTTGAGGATATTACTGGTTGCAACATCGCCCTGCATAGGTTCAAGGAACATCCCTGTACGCCCGTATATGTGAAAAATATCACCCTGACTGTTGACAAGAAGGGCTGCTGGCATGACTTGCAAGAGAGCATTTTCGATTAGTGAACGCATCGGTCGTTGAATTGGAAACTCTACCTTTACTGGGTCTTGATGGGTGAGTCCTGCCATAATAGCTGTTACAGGATTGCGTGACCATGCAGGTAAGGCAGCCGACAAGCTTGTAAAACCTTCTTTGCGTTGATAAATCTTCATTTTATTGTCAATTGTGGAGAAAAGATCAATAAGTTCCCCTGTTGTTTCAGATGTGCCTAAGAAAAGAAAGCCGTTTGGGTTCAGGGCATAATGGAATCGAGGGAAAATCTGTTTTTGTAGCTTCTGGTTAAGATAAATCATAAGGTTGCGGCAACTGATGAGGTCAAGTTTGGAGAAAGGAGGGTCTCTGATTATATTATGCTCGGAAAAAATAACCATGTCACGAATGCTTTTGTTAATCCGCCAGAAGTTGTCATCAGTTTCGGTGAAGAATCGACTTAGACGCACAGGAGAAACATCAGCCGCAATATTTGCAGGATAGAGTCCTGCACGGGCAATTGCAATTGCGTTGCTGTCAATGTCAGTGGCAAAGAGCTGCACTTTGAAACTCCGCCTTATTGATGCCTGATATTCAGCAAGCAGAATGGCTATGGAGTATGCCTCTTCGCCTGTGGAACAGCCCGATGCCCAAATCCGTATTATGCTCTCACTGTTTTTGCCGACAAAGAGTTCTGGTATAACCCGTTTCTCAAGCTCTTCAAATGCCTTGGGGTCACGGAAAAAATTAGTTACACCGATGAGCATATCACGGAAAAGAGCTTCCACCTCAGCAGGAGTCTGTTTCAGATATTCGACATATTTATCCATAGCTGTTATCTGCTGGAGTGCCATACGCCGTTCTATGCGGCGACTGATGCTGGTCATTTTGTATTGAGAAAAGTCATGTCCTGTATGAGCGTGCAGCAGACTGAATATTTTGTTCACTAAATTCCCGTCATCAGTTACAGAGCAGACAGAGGGCAACCCTGATATGCTAAAGGAGTGACTAACGTAGGCGACAAGACGGGCTGGCATTTCAGCCGGCAAAAGCTCGTAATCAACCAGACCTGTACCAATGGCACTGCGTGGCATGCCGTCGTATTCAGTGGAGTTAGGGGTCTGTACCATAACCATGCCTCCCTCACCCTTGATTGCCCTTACTCCAAGGGTACCATCATTTCCTGTGCCGGAAAGTACGATGCCTATAGCCCGTTCCTTTTGATTCAGAGCCAGCGAACGAAAGAACATGTCGATGGGCAGACGCAGGGGAGTAGGAGATGCAGGCTTAACCAACTCAAGTACGCCGTTCAAAAAAGTCATATTGCAATCGGGCGGAATGACGTAAACAGAGTCTGGTCTGACCTCCATTCCATTAGTAACCTCAAAAACCTTCATGCTGGTATAGCGGCTGATGATGTTGGGAAGAATGCTCTTATATTCAGGGGAGAGGTGCTGAACCAGCACAAAAGCCATGCCTGTTTCCACATCAGCAGGCATACCTGAAAAGAAAGCCTCGAATGCTGCTAACCCTCCTGCTGATGCCCCAATACCCACGATTGGAAAAGAGCTTTCCTGCGGTTTATTCTCCACTTTGACGGGCAGAATTGTGATTTCCTGTTTTTCAGTATTTTTTTTATTTAGGCTCATAATGCTATATACTCTATT
>JADFZO010000046.1 GCA_015232465.1 Desulfamplus sp. | reverse complement strand
AATATATCTATTATCTATATTGTAATAATTTGGCTCCCCAGCACGGATTTGAACCGCGGACCCAGTGGTTAACAGCCACTTGCTCTGCCGACTGAGCTACTGAGGAGCAGAAGTTTAATGAGATGTGCAAAAAAGCTAAGGCTCTCAAAAGACGTGATGCTTATATATTAGTCGTTAAGAGCTTGTCAAGGAAAATTATGAAAAAATTTGACTTTAACAATTATAATATATATTTTATATTCAAAATGTAAGATAGTAGTGAAATAACCAATTAAATTTAAGGAGGATATCATGAATATAAACAGTTATTCTGGCTATTCAAACTCAATATTGAATCCATACTCCGCCTCAATATCCAGCACATCTAATGTTCAGTCGTTAAATGAGACATCAAGTCCAACCTCAACCTCACAGGAGGCATTAAGACAGGTATTAAATACTTCCCAATCACCTCAACAATCATCAACAATTGGAAGTGATTTTAATGTTAATATCTCACAAGAGGCAAGACAGGCGAGTTTAGATGCAGAGCAGAGGCAGAGCGATCCTATGGCTACATCAGAAGCTGTAACCTCTGATGTGGGGCAGACTACGCTTAGCACAGAGGCAGATCAAGCTCAACAGTTTTTGCAGAGTATAGAGACTCAACAGACCCAGCAGACTCAACAGCAACAGCAGGATATGCAGGAGCAGCAGAGCCAGCAAATTCAGCAGTCGCAACAAGCTCAACAGATTCAATCTCAGTTTTATCAGTCTCCTTATGGGCAGATTCCTTTATCACGCTCCAGTAGCATAGATATGACAGTTTAATATTTTTTTAAATATTTAAAAATAGTTAAAGTATTAAGAGGGGGGCATCCAATGATACCTGGTATAAATCTTTCCGGTTCATACATGCACTATCAGAGGCAGATTACTGTCAACGATACTACCCCATCAGTGCCTACATCTCAATCTGCGTCTGTAAGTAAAGAGAGTAGTTCTGATTATAAAGTCAATCTTAGTAGTGAGAAGAGTAAACTATCTCAGGAGTATTCTGCGAAAGAGAGTGCTCTTAAACAGGAGCACGAGGCAAAAATAGAGCAACTTGAGACTCAATATAACAGAGAGCAAAGCCAAATAGATCAAGAGTATAGTATGAAAAAACGGGCAATAAGTTTAAATATTTATGCCTGAAATTAAAATAATAATCAGGACTGTTAATTAAGCTATGGTTACTAAAGATGGGGTTGTTGTCGGTGTAAGTGGTGCAAATGTGATTGTTAAAACTAAACGATCTAAGTCATGCGAATCATGCGAATCAAAAGATTCCTGTTTAGAGCACTCAAAGACAGATGAGATGACAGTTGAGGTATTTAACTCACTCAATGCCTCAATTGGCGATAGCGTAGTTGTTGGATTTAACACCGCACCACTACTTAAATTAACCTTTATTCTTTACATATTTCCTATACTCCTTCTGCTTATTGGAGCATATATGGGAGAGTTTATAGCCATTAGATTAGATGTGAATATATCTAATACCTCAATGGTTATAGGAGTTCTGTTTTTTTTTAGCTCCTTTTTTATTATAAGGCTCATAAATAATTTATGGGGACAAAAAAGCGAGTATCAGCCATTTTTAATAAGGTTTATGCAGAGAGCCTCATCATGCTCTGTGAACCTCTCACCAAAAATTTAAAATTTATATACCTACCTAATTTATCCTCTGAAATATTCCAAAAAAAATTCTATTTTTACTTGAATATTGTTATTTTCTGATATAGTAAAGTCAAAAAGTTTTGTGCTTGCTTTTTTTGTAGCATTGATAAAGATTGACATTTTATCTTTTTTAAAAAAAGAGGCACGATACCCCGCCAAATCCACTTTTTTTAGTCGTACTAACAGTATTAAATTTTTACACTTTTAAAGATGAGGGCAACTAACTATGACCTCGAACAAAGATTTAAAGATCGCTTCGTTACTGGCTGTTGTACTTTTTATCACTGGAATAACCTGTTATGCTGCATTTGATCCGCCTAAATCTGAAGAGCCTATACGGTTGATGTTTCAGAATGCTGCCGGTAAGGTGCTTTTTACCCATGCAGTTCATACTCAGGATTATGACCTCTCCTGCCTTGATTGTCATCACAATATTGAAGATGACGAGGTGTATAGTTGTAAGGAGTGTCATGAGGCTACTGGTGATGAGGGTATGCCAAGTAGAACAGACGCATTCCACGAACAGTGTATCGGCTGCCATAATGAGAAAGGTGCGGGTCCTGTGGAGTGCAATTCATGTCATGCGTTATAATCTGTCTATTTTAGATTATATGTATGTATCACCATTTTAACCAGATAAAGGTTTGTTATGATTAAGAGATCGTTTATCGGATTAACTGAACCAAGGCTTAGGTGTGATCTGGTTGAGCCAGGTCCAAAAGAGCCAGAAGCAATCCCCATACCGCCAAGAATAATTCTTCTGCTCAACGAACATTTAGATAGCACAAAAGAGTTACTCATCAAAAAAGGGGATACTGTCAAAAAGGGGGAGCGGATCTTTCTTTATAAAGATAGCAATCAATATGTCTCTGCCCCAGCTTCAGGCACAATCAAACTTATTGCTCCATTTACAGGGGATTTTGGATCGCTTGCAACATATCTTGTTGTTGAGACAAACTCAAAGCAAGATATTGATAATAGCTTTGCAGAGCGTGCATCTACCCCTGATATTGAGATTGCAAATAGCTATTTGAGAGGAATTGCAGGCGAGCCTCCTCTAAAACTACTTGCAGAGTCCCTAAGTGGAGCTAAATCAGGTGCAATCAACATCAATAAAATAGTCATAAGCGGTATTGATGATGATATTTTGTGCACCACGCGTCAGTATGTTCTGACAAGATTTAGAGATGAGCTTCCAAAAGCGATAGAGCTTCTTGGGCAGCTAACTGGCATCAAAGATATATCTATTGCAATGCCAGAGGCTTTAGCAACACTCTCAGCTTTTAATGGTATGAATATCGTTAAAGTCTCTTCTGATTATGTATCATCGCTCTCTCCAATGCTAATGGATAAGTATCTTGGCATCTCTTTTATTCCGGGTAAAACCTGTGAGGAGCTTGGAGTCTGCTTTATTTCTGTTGAGGCCGCACTTGCACTTTTAAAGGCATACACAGAGAAGATGCCTGTTTACGAAAAAATTATTACCATTATAGATAAAAATGGAAAAAAGAGTAGGGTCTGTGCAACCATAGGCACGCCAATTCACCGTATTTTTTCTCAACTTGGGGTAGAAACTGCTGAAAAAGATAGGATTATTATTGGTGGTCCATTAAGAGGCGTTGCTACATATACGCTCTATCACCCTGTTACCCCTGATATGGATACAGTGATTGTGCAAGATAGTAGCCAAATTCCAATGGTATCTGACTATCCATGTATTAACTGTGGCAAATGTGTCAGAATCTGCCCTGCTAATCTCCCTGTCAATGTTTTGGTACGATACCTTGAGGCTACCCTTTATCAAGATGCTTCTGATAGTTGCGATCTTCTCTCATGTGTTGAGTGTGGACTTTGCAGTTATGTTTGTAGTGCAAGTATCCCAATATTTCAATATATCAGGCTTGGTAAATATGAGCTTATGAAAATAGAATCAGAAGATGTTGAAATGGAGGCTCATAATGGTTAAACAGAACAAATTTACAGTATCTCATGCACCGTTCTGGCACGATGGCGATAGCATTAAAGCTATGAATATCAATATCATGGCTGCTCTTCTTCCAGCTACACTATTTGGAATTGTTCAGTTTGGTATGCCAGCTCTTGGTGTGATTTGCCTATCAATTGCAAGTGCAATGGCATGGGAGGCTCTCTTTAGTTTTATATCTAAGCGTCCTATTATTATCCATGACTACAATGCAGCAGTTATTGGAATGGTATTTGGAATGATGCTACCAGCCACTATTCCTTGGTGGGTTGTTATCATCGGAACATTCGTCTCTGTTATTGTGGGGCAGCAGATATTTGGGGGTATTGGCAGTAACCCTTTTAATCCAGCAGTTATAGGCATTGCAATTACAAGTCTATCATGGAAGAGCCTTTTTGATTTTGATTCAGCACTTGTAAATTATCAGTTTGATTTTACAGCTCTTGATCCTCTTGGGGCACTCAAGCATCAAGGACCGCAAATTGTTGATATGTTTTCATTATCATCTCTTTTGATGGGTGGTCAAGTTGGTGCAATTGGATCAATATTTGGATTGGGCATAATATTGGGTGGTATCTACCTTATTATAAGGGGCTACATCAGGTGGGAAATATCAGTGGCATACGTTGCTGGTATTATTTTAACTGCATGGATATTTAACATAACTGATCCATCAAAATATGCCTCCCCTATGTTTCATCTTTTCACTGGTTATACTCTTCTTGGAGCTTTTTTTCTTGCCACTGAGACCTCCTCCTCACCTGTCAATCTAATACCAATGCTAATATATGGAGCGATGGGCGGATTTATGACAATTTTAATCAGAAATATAGGAGTTTATCCAGATGGCACTATCTATGCTATCTTACTGATAAATTTGATAAATCCACTCATTGACAAAATAAGACCAAAGGCTTTTGGGAAATGTAAAAGGAGCAAACAATGCGTGAAATGATAAATATGGTTGTTGTTCTGACTCTATTGAGCGTATTTTCTGGAGGCTTGCTTGCTGCTGTCAGAACAGGAACAAAGGATAAGATTGAGCAACAGGTGCTAAAATTTCAGAAGGCTCCAGCAATTAAACAGATTTTGAGTGATGTCTCTAACGATCCACTTCAAGATAGATTTAAGATTATGGATAACGATCAAGAGCTCACCTTTTTTGTTGGAAAACATGATGGAAAAGCTGATGCAATCACATTTGAGACAAGCGGAAAGGGTTTTAGTGGCGACATCGGGCTTATGGTTGGTATTAATATTGAGTCTGACGAGATTATTGGCGTATGTGTAACCACCCACAGCGAGACCCCAGGACTTGGTTCTAAAGCTAAAGATGATCCAAAGTTTGTCTCTCAATTTGCTGGAATGGCAATAGACAAAAATTTTGCCATTAAGAAGAACGGCGGTGAAATTGATGTCATGTCAGGTGCTACAGTTACATCTGTTGGTGTTTCTCTTGCTGCACAAAAGGCTCAAGAGATATATAAAAGGCTAAAACCTGAAATTGAGAAACAGACCGCACAGTTGGCAAATTAATTACAATATTTGTAAATTAGGAGACTAATTTTATGGCACAATCCATGGTAAAAGAGTTTACCAAAGGACTTTGGGCAGAACTTCCACCTTTTAGGTTGGTTTTGGGTCTCTGCCCTGTCTTGGCTGTAACAAAATCTGTTGAAAATGGTATTGGAATGGGCATTGCAACCACGTTTGTATTGGTTTGCTCCAACCTTCTTGTCTCTCTTTTGAGAAATATAATACCTGCAAAAGTAAGAATTGCCTGTTTTATAGTAATTATAGCCACCTTCGTTACTGTTGTTGAACTGGTAATGCAGGCATACACATATCCGCTATTTCTTAAACTTGGAATATTTATCCCCCTGATCGTTGTAAACTGTATTGTGCTTGGTAGAGCTGAGGCATTTGCCTCTAAAAACTCGCCAATATTTGCAATTGCAGATGGTCTTGGAATGGGTATCGGGTTTACCCTCTCTCTTGGTGCACTTGGTGCTGTAAGGGAGTGTTTTGGAAATGGAACAATTCTTGGCAACCCTGTATTTGGCTCTGATTTCCAACCATTTACATTTATGGTTGAAGCTCCTGGTGCATTTGTCTGTCTTGGCTTGATGTTGTGCTTGATGAACCTTATAGGTAAGAAATAAAAAGGAGATAAGTTAAAATGGGTGACTATTTCGTTCTTGCCATAAGCTGTATTTTTGTAAACAATATTCTATTGGCACAGTTTCTTGGTAACTGTCCCTTTCTTGGTACTTCAAAAAAGATGGAGACAGCCACTGGAATGGCAATGGCTGTAGTATTTGTATTGGTTTTGGCAGGGGTTATAACATGGATTACTGATACCTATCTTTTAAAACCTCTTAATATTGAATTTTTAAGAACGCTCTCTTTTATTCTTATAATTGCATCTTTAGTTCAGTTTGTTGAGATGTTTCTAAAAAAGAGTATGCCAGCTCTTTATGCTGGTCTTGGTATCTTTTTGCCTCTTATTACAACTAACTGTGCAGTAATGGGTGTCTGCCTTATTAACATTAATGAAGAATATACCTTTATGCAGTCTGTTGTCTCCTCATTTAGCTATGCTGTTGGATTTGGACTTGCTTTGGTACTCTTTGCAGGCATAAGAGAGCGTATAATTATTGCAAGGGTTCCAAAACCTCTTCAAGACACATCAATTGGTCTTGTTACTGCTGGAATGATTGCGTTGAGCTTTTTTGCATTCAAAGGAATGGTTTAATAAACCATCAATGAGGTGATTATGACAGAAGCAATTCTATTTATGCTTGGCATTGGCGGTGTATGTGGTCTTGCCTTAAGCTATGCGTCTAAAATATTTTATGTCTATGAAGACCCCAGAATAGCAAAAGTTGAGACCAATCTTGCTGGGGCAAACTGTGGCGGTTGCGGTTATGCTGGTTGTAGTGGTGCTGCTCAGGCTGTTGTTAAGGGCGAGGCGCCTCCAAGTGTCTGTGTTATCTCAAGTCCAGAAGGGGTTGCAAAGGTGGCTGAGGTGATGGGATTAGAGGCTGGCACTGCTGAATCGCAACAAGCATACAGCTTATGCGATGGTGGTATCCGTGCTACTAACAAGTATCACTATTTAGGTGTAACCTCATGCAAAGCCATGTCTGTTGTATTTGGAGGTCAACGCGATTGTCATGTTGGCTGTTTAGGGCTTGGCGATTGTGTTAAGGCTTGTAAATTTGGTGCTTTAACTATGGGTAAACCGGGTTTTCCTGTGGTTGATGAGAATATGTGTGTTGGGTGCGGAGCCTGCAATAAGGCTTGTCCTAAAGATATAATTCAGGTCAAAACTATGTCTGAAAAACTTTTGAAGTTTAATCAGAAAAGCGATCCTCTTGCACCATGTTCTCAGACCTGTCCAGCAGAAATTGATATTCCTCAATACATAAGCCATATCAAAAATAGAGATTATCTTGCTGCGGTTCAGACCATCCGTTTAAGAAATCCTCTTTTGCTCTCTTGTGGTAGGGTTTGCCCCCACCCATGCGAGAATGATTGCAGAAGAGGTATTGCTGATGAAGCTGTATCTATAAATCAGCTTAAAAGATTTGCAGCAGATTATGAGATGAACTCTGGTTCACGCGTTCCAATTAAATGCGCCCCTGATAGTGGTAAAAAGGTTGCAGTAATTGGAGGTGGTCCTGCTGGTTTAAGCTGTGCATATTTTCTAAGGCGTGTTGGGCATCAGGTTACAATATTTGAGGCAATGCCGAAACTTGGTGGAATGCTAAGATATGGTATCCCTGAATATAGGCTTCCTAAAAAAGTTTTGGAGTGGGAGATTGAGGGGATAACAAAACTTGGTATTGAGACCCACACAAATGCTAAATTGGGTTTAGATTTTGGTTTAGATTCTCTTGTGGCATCTGGCTATGATGCTATATTCATTGGCATTGGAGCATGGAAAGATCATGGGCTTGGCATTCCGGGAGATGATCTTAAAGGGTGTTTTAATGGAATTAAGTTTCTCTCCACAATATCATCACTTGTATCTGCTGGAGATGTATCAATACGAGAGAAGATGAATCTTGGAAAAAGGGCTGCTGTTATTGGAGGTGGTAATACTGCTGTTGACTGTGCCAGAACCATGCTACGTTTAGGTCTTGAAAAAGTCTATATGGTATATCGCCGCACAAGAAAGGAGATGCCTGCAAATGAGGTTGAGATTGTTGCCTCTGAACATGAGGGGATTGAGTTTGTATTTCTTGCTGCCCCTTCAAGAGTTGTTGGCAACGAGGCTGGTGAGGTTACCCATCTTGAGTATCTTAAAATGGAGCTTGGCGAGCCAGATGCAAGTGGCAGAAGGCGACCAGTTCCAGTTAAAGGCTCTGAGACTCTGCTTGCAGTTGACACCATTGTAACTGCAATTGGGCAGGCACCTGATCCAAGTTTTGTTGAGAAAACTTCTAAAAGAATCTCTGAGCTTAACATAACACGTTGGAGCACGATTGATAATGATCCAACAACACTTCAATCCTCTATACCATACATTTTCACGGCTGGCGATGCTGCAACTGGTCCCGCTCTTGTGGTTGATGCAATTGGTAGTGGAAGGCGTGCTGCAAGATCAATCGATCTATTCTTGAAGGGTAAAAAAATTGAGCCTGTAAAGGATTCTTTACAGAAAAAGCGGATTGAGGAGTCTGTTTTCAAGACAATCTCTGGGGTTCAGACGATCAAACGAGCTGTAATGCCTGAGCTTCCAGTCAATCGAAGACTTGACTCGTTTGTCGAGGTTGATTTAGTTCTGCCAGAAGAGCAGGCTCTTGCTGAGGCTGATCGCTGCTTAAGTTGTTGTAGGATATGCTACAATCCTGATAAGAAGTCTGCTTGAGCTACTTAAGGTTAATATAGTTTTTTAACAAATTATGGGAGATAAGATTTATATTCTTATCTCCTTTTTTTTATTTTTGGAATTTGTATTTAAATGGTTAAAAATATATCTATTCAAATTAAATTTTTTTTAATTTTATCTTTTTTATCTACTGTTTTTAGCTCTAAAACCTATGCTGATGATCCTAAAATTCAAATTTTCACTGGCAACACAATGGGAACAACCTACAATATCAAGGTTGTTATGCCAAACTCTCAAAATGGGAAAGATGATTTAAGCAGCTTGATTGAAAATAGACTAAAGCAGATAAATCAGAGCATGTCAGTCTATATAAAAAGTAGCGAAATATCTATATTTAACAGTTTAGATAAAGGCAAGCCCCTTAAAATATCTCCTGAGTTTTACTCAGTTATGGTTATAGGACAAAATCTCTATAAGATTACAAACCGTGCATGGGACGGCACTGTAAAGCCTCTTGTTGATCTTTGGGGATTTGGAACAAAGGGGGTAAAATCCACCTTTGTTGCACCATCTTCTGAAGTTATAAAGGCATATCTTCAAACCACTGGATTTAACCAAATTATAATTGGTGATGAGAGACAAAAAACTGTTAAGAAAAAGAGTTCAGCAGTTATCCTTGATCTTGGCTCAATTGCCAAAGGTTTTGGAGTTGATGCAGTTGCACAGCTCCTTAAAGCTCAAGGTTACTTAAATTTTCTTGTTGAGATTGGTGGGGAGGTCTTTGCATCTGGCGAAAAAAGGGCGGGAAATCTTTGGGTTGTTGGGGTTAGTAAACCTAAAAAAGGGGTAGGGGGGAGCGAGAGCAGTAACGAGATTTATCTTTCTTTACCACTTAAAGATATGGCAATTGCAACAAGCGGTGATTATAGAAATTTTACCACAATTGAGGGAAAAACTTACTCCCATGTTATTAATCCTGTAACTGGTTATCCTGTTGATAATGGTGTTGTGAGTGTATCTGTAATTGCGGATAACTGCACATTTGCAGATGGGCTTGCCACAGCACTTATGGTTATGGGGCATAAAAAAGGGATAGAGCTTGTCAACAGCCTTGAAAATGTGGAGGCTCTTATTGTTGTGAGAGAGCAGATGGGCGGTAGTGGTAAATCGTCAGGTCAATATAGCAATGCTCAGTTTATTGATTACAGATCAACAAAATTTCCCCTGCCATGAGCCTCTTTTTTCAAAAGTTTGTTGAATCATGTTAAAAGTTGTCTGTTTATCAAGTGCCCATGTTGGGGCTACAAGCTCTTTAGGGTGGGGATCGCCTGTAATGCGTTGAATAACCATGTTTTTAGGAAGATGCGCGATAAAATCACAAACAGCATCAACATACTCATTTTGAGTCATGCAGCGGTAATCGCATCGCTTCCACATTGCCTCAAGAAAAGTTCCTTTGATAACATAGAGCAGATGAATCTTAACCCCATTAATACCAAGCTCACCAATTCTGTGTGCAGTCTCCAGCATCATCTCTTTTGTCTCTTTTGGAAGTCCTAAAATGACATGGGCACAGATGTTAATTTTAGAGCCAAGTTTTAAGTTACGCTCGTTGACAAGATTAACAGCATCAACAAAACATTTAAAATTATGCCCCCGATTTATCAATTTAAGGGTGCTATTGTGGCTTGATTGAAGCCCATACTCTAACCAGACAAGATATTTATCAGTATATGATGCTATCAGCTCTATTTTTTCTTGATCAATGCAATCTGGTCTTGTTCCAATAGCCATGCCAACAACACCATCTACACCAAGAGCCTCATCATACATAGCCCGCATACTTTCGCATGTTGTATATGTATTTGTGTAGGATTGAAAATAGACTAAAAATTTTTTTGCGTTGTATCGCCTTGACATGGCTTTACGACCAAGTTCAATCTGTTCGGTTATTGATAACCCTTTAGCCCAAAGACCAGAGCCAGAACCAGAGCTGTTGCAGTAGATGCAGCCACCTTTTGCGATTGAGCCATCTCTGTTGGGGCAATTAAGTCCAGCATCAACAACAATTTTTTGAATCCGCTCGCCGTAAAGCGATTTTAAATATGAGTTGTAGTCTAAATATTTTCTTTTATATCCCATCTTTTCAAACCTCTGCTTGACCGAAATGTTAAGCAGATATATAGTAAACACCCATGAAATTCTACAAAAAAAAATATGATATTATTGTTGTTGGGGCAGGTCATGCTGGGTGCGAAGCTGGACTTGCTGCTGCTAAAATGGGCTGCTCAGTTCTTATTATGACAATTGATCTTGACAAAATTGCTGCAATGCCTTGTAGCCCCTCAATCGGCGGAACTGCAAAGGGGCAGCTTGTTAAGGAGATTGATGCACTTGGCGGCATGATGGCAAAGGCATCTGATCTATCTGCTATACAGTATCACACACTAAATACCAGAAAAGGTCCAGCAGTTCAGGCAACAAGAACTCAAAATGATAAACAAAAATACCATCAAGTTATGAAATCTGCCTTAGAAAATGCCAAAAATCTTGATATAAAGCAATCTATGGTTGAGGATATAGTTGTTGAAAATGGCAGAGTTAAAGGCATGGTTGAGAGAACTGGTATGGGTTTTGAGGCTGATGCCATAATTCTTGCTACTGGCACATTTTTAAAAGGGCTTGTCCATATTGGAGACAGGGCGTTTGATGCTGGCAGGGCTGGTGAGTTCTCATCAATTGGGCTTGCAAAATCGCTTGAAAATCATGGATTCACACTTGGAAGAATGAAGACTGGAACGCCTCCAAGACTGCACAAAGATTCAATAGATTTTTCATGTTTCACACCACAAGAGTCAGATAGCTCTCCCACTCCATTTTCATTTTCAACAGATCATCTTACCAATAAAACTCTGCCAAGCTATATTGGGCACACAAATCAAGCTCTTCATGAGTTTGTGAGAAAAAATCTTCAATATTCAGCACTTTATGGTGGTTATATTCATGGTAGGTCTGCAAGATACTGCCCCTCATTTGAAGATAAAATCGTAAAATTTCCAGAGCGAGAGAGCCATCAGATAATATTGGAGCATGAGGGGTTAAACACCCTTGAGGTATATGCAAGCGGTTTAGGCAATAGCCTTCCTTGGGAGATACAGGTTGATTTAGTGCGTATGGTTAAAGGTCTTGAAAATGGTGAGATTATACGACCTGCTTATGCAATTGAGTATGATTATATAAATCCTCAGCAGCTCTACTCAACTCTTGAAACCAAAAAGATTAAAGGGCTTTTTTTTGCTGGGCAGATAAATGGAACGTCAGGCTATGAAGAGGCAGCAGCACAAGGAGTTTGGGCTGGAATAAATGCAGCTTGCTCTATTCAAAAACTCCCCTCGTTTATTTTGGATAGAGCAGAGGCATACATGGGGGTCATGGTTGATGATCTTGTTACTAAAGGCACGCAAGAGCCTTACAGAATGTTTACATCTCGTGCAGAGTATAGACTTATTTTGAGAGAGGATAACGCGGATTTAAGGCTTATCAACAGAGCTTACGAGCTTGGTCTTGTTGACTATGAGACATTTTTGCGAACAAAAGAGATTGAAAGAGCCACCAAAGATGAGATAAATCGAATAAAGTCAGTTGTTGTTAAGCCCTCTGATAGCGTCAATAGCTGGCTTAGAGCTGCTGGCACACCTGTCATAACAAACGGTGTAAAGTTAGATCAGATATTAAAACGGGCAGAGCTTGACTACTCAATAGTTGAGCGTTTTTCTCCATCATCTGAAAATCTTGCATCAAGAATAAAAAATCAGGTTGGGATTGAGATAAAATATGAGGGTTATATATCGCGGCAGCAAAATGAGATAAAAAAATTTAAAGATATGGAGAGAATTAAAATACCTGAATATATTGATTATAATGCTATTCATGGGTTATCTAATGAGCTTAAAGAGAAACTTATTACTGTCAAGCCAGAATCATTAGGTCAGGCATCTCGAATTGATGGAATGACTCCAGCTGCATTATCTGTCATTATGGTTGGCATCTCTGCTTTTAAGAAAAGGTGAGCATCTATGAGTTTGATGAAATCTTGACACTTATGAAATTCAGTTTATTTTAGCTTTAAAAAATGGTTTAGTGGTTTAAAAAACTTAATAATTGCAATATGTTTGATTGAGATAATCAAATATTTTTATTAAAGATAAAGAGGTGTATTGAAAATGGCTGAGACAGATTACTATAAAATTTTAGGGGTTAATAAGAGTGCTACCCAGCAAGAGATTAAAAAAGCGTATCATAAGTTAGCGATTAAATATCACCCTGATAAAAATAAAGATGACAAAAATGCTGAAGCAAAATTTAAAGAGATAAGCGAAGCTTATGCTGTATTAAGCGATAAAGAGAAGCGTCAACAGTATGATACTTATGGCTCTGCTGGTTTTCAGCAGCGATACTCAAAAGAGGATATTTTTAGAAATTCTGACATCAGCGATATTTTGCGTGAGTTTGGTTTTGGTGGTGCATTTGGGCGAACCTTTACAAGCAGTGACGGTTTTGGCAATAGTAGCGGCTTTTCAAGTTTTACTGGACGATCTCCCTTTGAACAGCCAATGGGTGGCTGCGGAATGGGTGCTAATCGAACCCGTCAGACTAAGGGCAATGACATTGAGTATGAGATTTTGCTCACACTTGATGAGATAATAAATGGTTGCCAAAAAACTGTTGCAATAAATCATGGTGGAAACAGCGACACAATAACAGTAAAGATTCCAAAGGGTCTTGTGGCTGGTAAAAAGATACGGGTTCAAGGCAAGGGCGAGTCAAGCCCTTACAGTGGTGGTCAAAGGGGCGATCTTTTTATAAAATCTAAACTTATACCAAACTCTAAATTTGATGTAGAAAATAATGATGTCTCTACTGTAGTAGATGTAAAGCTAACTGATGCCTTACTTGGCGCCAAAGTAAATATTCTAACACCTTCAGGAAAGGAGATGGCAATAAATATTCCAACTGGAACAAAGCATAAATCAAAATTAAGGTTGGCACATCAAGGTATTCCAATTATGAATACAGATGAGTGCGGTGATCTATTTGTTGTTGTTCATGTAAATATTCCTAAAGAACTTAGCAACAAACAGAAAAAACTTGTTGAAAAACTTGCAGAAACAGGATTATAAACCAATTATGACAAAACTGATTCCAATTATATCTGCAGAGGAGATAAAAAGAGAGATTCAAAATGTTGCAAAACTTATCTCAAGGGATTACATGGATAAAAAGTTAATCCTTGTTGGTATTTTAAAAGGCTCATTTATTTTTCTTTCTGACCTTACAAGACAGATTACAATTGATCATGAAATTGATCTTATAGGCACATCAAGTTATAGTGGCACGCAGAGCTGTGGTGCTGTTAACTTTACCAAAATGCCAGATATAGAGCTTGAAGGTAAAGATATTTTAATTGTTGAAGATATTGTAGATACAGGAACAACCCTTACTGCTTTGATGAGATACTTTTCAACATTAAAGCCCGCTTCAGTAAAGATATGTGCATTGATCAATAAAAATGAACGCCGTGAGCTGCCAATTGATGTTCATTACTCATGTTTTAATATTGATAAAGGCTTCATTGTGGGGTATGGACTTGATTATAATGAGAAATATAGAAATCTTCCTGCAATTTTTGATCTAAAACTTTAGAATTGGTATCTGATTAATTGGGATTTTGACTTTGAACTAATCTTTAATAATAAAAAATGTGCTTGCAATGGCTGAACATCAGATGAGAAGGGGAAACTTATGATTATCACCTGTGAAAAGTGCTCAACAAAATTCAATCTTGATGAATCACTTTTGAAAAAAGAGGGTTCTAAAGTTCGTTGTAGTATGTGTAAACATATATTTAAAACATATCCCCCCCCTCCTCCTGATGAGGATATTTTGCAATTAGATAATGAGCTTGTGTTAGAGCAGGCTCCAGCATCTACCCCAAAAGTTGAAGAGGTAGATGCTGTTTTTCTCGCAACGCCGTCTGAAACTGAATTACCAACGCTCTCATCTGAGAATAGTGAAAATATTGAGATTGTTGAGCAGGTTGAGCAGAGTGCTGATACTGATAGCGGGCTTGAGCTTGATATTGATTTTTCGTTAGATGAAGATGTAGATTTATCAGTAGAGCCGCTTGATATTACATTAGATATTGAGCCAATTTCAACTTCACCTCCGCCAAAATCGTCTGCATTATCAAAACCATCAGTTGAGAGTATTGATACTGATAGCGGTCTTGAGCTTGATATTGATTTTTCGTTAGATGAAGATGTAGCGATACCAGATACCCCATTATCCCCAACCAAGCCAAAATCACCTCCTAAGCAAACAAGCATCAGTAAGCCAATAGATACAGAGACAGCTCTTGAATTGGATATAGATTTTTCAACTGACCAAGAAGAATTTGCTATAGAGGATAGCCCTAAAACTGACAATAATAAGGGTTTTGAGATTGATGAAATATCAGATTTTGACTTTGATTTCTCTTCAGAAGAGGATGCTTCTCAAATTAATATTGATTCAGAGCCAGTAGTGAAAGCAGAGAAAAAACAAAATGTTGATCTTGATGCTATCTCGCCGATGGACATGGATTTTTCTGATGATAAGGAGTTGGAGAGAAATAGAGAGGAGACCATTAATAACGATGATGAAGAGGACTACTCTGAAAGCTATAGTCCAATAGCAGATACGAACCTGCAAGAAGAGCCTCAAACAACATTAGGAGGCGATCCTATAAAGCCTGAAATTAAAGAGCCTTCGACCCTTTTAGGAGATAAATCCAACCTTTTTGAAAATAGCCCTCTATTTGAAAAGCGTCAGCCGTTTGGAGTTGGCAAAATTATTCTAATACTGCTCATTTTGATACTCCTTGCTATCGGAGGATATGCTGCATCTATTATTTATGGAGTAAAAATTCCATACATATCTGATATTAAGATACCATATATAGAAAAATTTATAGCTCCAAAGTCAGAGCCAGTTAGGCTTGTAACAGATCAAGCAACAGTTAGCGGAAGATTTATCACAAATAGCGTAGCTGGAACGCTCTTTGCCATCACAGGCAATGTTGTGAACCATTCACAAATTTCATGTAAAGATGTAAAGGTTGAGGGGACTTTAATTGATACCAATAAGGCAAAAATTAAGACTAAAGTTGTTCTTTGCGGGAATGTTTTATCAGAAGAGCAGCTAAAGATACTGGATATGAATGCAATAAATTCAATCCTTTACAGCTCAGATCAGAGTAAAAAGTTTACTGTTGAGTCATCTAAATCTATTCCATTTATGGTTGTTTTTTCTGATTTTCCTGATAATCTTGAAAACTTTACAGTTGTTGTAACTGATTTTAAACAGGTTGTGGAATAAAATATTATGAATGAGAAGTTAGAGAAGGCTCGCAAGGTTGTAAAGGATTATATGTGGTGGTCTATGGGTGCAGGATTGGTGCCAGTGCCGATTATGGATATTGCAGCAGTTACTGCCGTTCAGCTAATGATGCTCTCAAAACTTGCTAAACACTATAATATTCAATTTTCAAAAGAGAGGAGCAGAGCAATTATTATATCTCTTATAGCAACCTTGTCAGTATCTACAATATCAAGAGGGTTTATAAGTAGTTCCGTAAAAACCATTCCAATTGTAGGCACATTAACATCACCGTTTATTATGCCTACTGTATCTGCTGCTTTAACCTATGCGATTGGTATTGTCTTTATTCAACACTTTGAATCAGGAGGCACATTTTTAGATTTTAATACTGAAAAGACTAAAAGTTTTTTTAAGCTACAATTTGAGGAGAGTCTTAAAAATATGGGGCAGAATATAAAAGATATAAATAAAATTAAAGATGTTACTTAAAATCATGTAAGATTTTAACCTCTAAATCCATCATATTTTTTTAGTCTAATAAGTCAACTATAAATAATCTCAATAAATGATCTATTGGTAAAATTTAATAATGAACCTTCTTACTTTATACAAAAGAGAATCAACCATATCTGGCAATCTTGTAGTTACTATGGCATTAATTTCTGGAACTTTTCAAGGTCTGATTCTTGGAATAATCACAACTGCTACATCGACAGATTCACGAGCTGACTGGTATCTTAAATATCTTCTTATGTTTGGAATAAGCTTTGCGATTGCTGTTATTGGCAAGCACTATGCACTGACACAGGCAACAAAAATTGCTGAAATCATAATAAGCAAGGTGCGTGTTAGAATTTCAGATAAGATACGCAATTCTGAGCTGCTATTTCTTGAAAATATTGGAAAATCAGAGATATACACGCTGCTTACTCAGAACACCAATTTTATATCTGAATCGGTTGTTATGATTATTAATGCCTCTCAGTCAGCCATAGTTCTTATCTTCTGCCTCTTTTATGTTGCCTACCTTTCAAAACTTGCATTCTTTATAACAGTTATTGCAATATCTTCTGCTGTATTTTCGTTTATGCTTCACCGTAAGGCTATTGATAGTGAGCTGCGAGCTACAACAACAAAAGAGACTAAATTCTTTGAGCTGCTTTATAACACCTTAGATGGTTTTAAAGAGCTTAAGATGAATCGCAAAAAGAGCGATGACCATTTTGGCTTTCTGCAAAGGTTGGCAGAAGAGACAAAAGAGTTAAAGATAAAGACTGGATTTAGATTTGTTATAGAGATTATGTTCTCTCAAGTCTTTTTCTATAGCCTGCTTGCAGTTATTGTATTTCTACTTCCAAAATTTGATTACATAAATGGTAGTGTTTTAGCAAGGGTTACTACGGCAATACTCTTTATAATAGGTCCTGCAAATATGGTTGTTGGAGCAATTCCTCTTATCTCAAGAGCTAACATTGCTGTAGAGAATATCTACTCACTTGAGAAGCGTATTGACGAGGCTGTTAAGCCTTATAAGCTGGATAGTGATCTTCCTGTCAAAAAGTTTGACTATTTTGAGCGAATTGATTTTCAAAATGTTACTTTTTCATATTTAGATAATAACAATATTCCTTTATTTACATTAAGCGATCTAAATATGTCTATAAATAAGGGGGAGAGCATATTTATTGTTGGCGGAAACGGCAGCGGTAAATCATCTATGATGAAGCTATTGGCTGGTCTCTACTATCCTACATCTGGTAATATTTTTCTTGACGGAGTGCCAATTGATAAGACAACATATCCAGCTTATAGAGAGCTATTTTCAGTAATATTTGGTGATTTCCATCTTTTTGATAGACTTTATGGGCTTGATAATATTGATGAAAAGCAAGTTGCAGAGCTTTTAAAGGTTATGCAGTTGGATAAAAAGACGGAGTTGCTTGATAGAGCCTTTACCAATATAAATCTATCAACTGGTCAGAGAAAACGGCTTGCAATGATAGTTGCCCTGCTTGAGAATCGCCCTATATGTCTATTTGATGAGTGGGCTGCTGATCAAGACCCTATTTTTAGAGAGTTTTTCTATACAGAGCTTCTTGGGCAGATGAAAAAAGATGGAAAGACGGTTATTGCTGTAAGCCATGATGATCGCTACTTTCATCTTGCAGACAGAGTTATCAAAATGGAGTATGGTAAATTCATTTGAAGCCCTACAAAAAGTTCTGGTTTTTTGCTGCTTGTTCAACTTTTTTTGTTGTTTTAATAATATTTTGCATCTTGTATCTATTATGGACACAAATTGCACCTGAAATTGGGGCGATTTTGTCGAATATTGTGCAAGATAACTCTTTTTATATTTTCCTATCTGCTACTACTATTTTTGGAATATGGGGGTTGTGGCTTAAAGGAGTTTATAACCTCTATATTCTACCTACCGTTAAAATTGCTGATGAGATTGTTGTAATTCAGTCCGTAAATCCCTATCACCGTATAAAAATCAATGCAGGCAAAGAGGTTGAGTATCTTGCTGGGCGAATCAATGAGGTTGCAGATCGCTATCTGTCGCTAAAAAGAGATATTGATAACAAAATACAGCTTGCACGAAAAGAGCTTGAACAGGAAAAAGATATTCTTGCATCTATTATATCATCTCTTGCAGAGGGTATTATTGTCTGCAATCTATCTGGAACTGTCCTTCTTTTTAACAAAAGGGCAGAGGGCTTTTTAACCAATATAGATAAAAAAGATGTGCATAGCATAAAGAGACAATTTATTGGTCTTGGTAGAGATATATCCTCAATTATAGATAAAAAGAAGATAGATAGTGCAGTTGAAGAGCTACGATTAAAACTTCTCCACCCTTTTGAGTGTTGCTCTACCTCTTTTTCAATAGTTAGAGATAATGAAGGGCTGCTCAATATTAATATTGTACCAGTATTGAGTCGTTCTGGTGAGTTTGCTGGATTTATCCTAAATATAAATGAGGCTACTGCACAACTATCTATTAATGGTCTATCGGCACCTCCTTCCCACCTGCCCATAACTCTTGGTTCTGATTGCTCAGATTTTTATGATTTTTATCTATTTAACAGAGCAGAGATAAATCCAGCAATTCAAGATGAGCTTCTTTCAAATATCACCTACACAGTTGTAGATACTGAAACCACAGGTCTTGACCCGTTGACTGACGAGATTATTGCAGTTGCTGCTGTTAGGATTGTAAATGGAAAGCTCCTTAAAAATGAGATATTTAACACGCTTGTAAACCCTAAAAGGGCTATTTCTGAAGAGTCTATAAAGATACACGGGATTCGTCCTGAGATGGTTGAGGGGCACCCTACCATTGGAAAGATACTTCCTATTTTGCACAAGTTTGCAGAAAATACAGTTTTGGTGGGGCATAATATAGCATTTGATATGAGAATGTTTCAGGTAAAGGAACACCTATCTAATGTTCAATTTACACAGCCAATTTTAGACACATTGCTTCTCTCTGCTGTTATCCACCCATCACATCGGTATCATAACCTTGAGGAGATCTCTGAGAGACTTGGAATCACAATAAAGGGGAGGCACACTGCTTTAGGAGATTCTTTTGCAGCAGCAGAGATTCTTTTAAAAATGGTACCGCTTCTTGCAAGAAATGGAATACTCACCCTAAAAGATGCTATTGAGGCTTCAAGAAAGACTAAATATGCAAAAATAAGCTATTAAAAACTAATCAAATCAGAGTGTTAATATGAGCAATGAAAATATTATAAAAATGCTGTTTCATATCCCGCCATTCTCATCTTTGTCTAAAAATGAGATTCATAAAATTGCTAAACATGCAGCCCTTAAATTTTACCCCAAAGATACAATTATATGTCAGCAAGAGCGGACTAAATTGGAGTTTATCTATATTATTCAGAGTGGTGAGATTGAGATTTATTACGAAGATAAAGATAACAAAATTCAGATAAATTTTTTAAAAGAGGGTGAAATTTTAGGTGCAATATCTGTTTTGATGAACTCTGGTATCTCTATTAGAACTGCCAAAGTTCTTATAGATGCAATGGTCTATACAATTCCAGTTGAGATTTTCCAAGAGATTTGTAAAAAATATGGATTTTTTTATAACTATTTTGAAGATATATTTAACCAGCAGATAGTTGATCAATCGTATGCTGCAACGATTGCATCAAATCAGGCATTTGAGTTTTTATCTCCAATTATCCCATTCTCATTTTTAACAGACAAAGAGATTCAAATGGCTGCAACAAAACTATCCCTTCTCTTTTACCCAAAAGGGACAAAAATATTGACGCAAGCTGTTTCGCAGATAGAGTCTCTTTATATTATTAGAAGCGGTGCTGTTGAAAGATATTTTGAAGAGCCTACACGCAACAATCTAAATACACTTATGAGCGAAGGAGAGCTATTTGGCGGGATTTCAATGCTCATAAATAACTCTATCTCTATTCGCTCACTTAGAACAACTGAAGATACCTATTTTTATACTCTGCCTAAAAGCTATTTTTTTGAGCTATGCAATAGATATAAAGAGTTTTTGGAGTATTTCACTGATACTTTTGGAAAGCGTATGCTTGATAGCTCTTACGCATCAATTGTAGCTAAAACAATACAACCTTTAGAGGAGTCTCACCAATTTTTAAACTATAAGGTAGATAGATTATACCAAAACAATCTTGTTTATTGTGATGTTGATACATCAATTCAATCAGCAGCAGCAATAATGAGCAAAAATAGGTGCAGCAGCATACTGGTAAAGGGTGGTAACTCAAAATTTATAGGGATTGTAACTGATTGCGATTTAAGAGAAAAGGTCATTGCAAATGGTCTAAACATCAACAGCCCAGTTGAGAGAATAATATCTTCTCCGTTAAAGTGCATCTCTTCTCAATCATTGGTTGTAGAGGCTTTAATGAGCATGATGCAGTCAAATATCAAACATCTTGGTGTTACAACCTCTGACTCTAACGATGAGGTTATTGGCATTATCACCAACAAAGATATTATGACTATTCAGAGCCACTCACCCCTATTTTTGATTCGAGAAATCTCATTAGCCACAGATATTGATAAGCTAAAACACCACTGCCAACGTATGCCAATGGTTATCCAAAGCCTTATCTCAAATGGGGCAAAATCAAGAAACCTTACCCGTCTTATCACAACAATATCAGATGCAATATTAAATAAATTGATAGAGTTTGCAATATTGCAAGAGGGGCAGCCGCCGTGCAACTTTGCATTTATGGTTCTTGGCAGTGAAGGGCGAAAAGAGCAAACTTTAAAGACAGATCAAGATAATGCGATTATTTTTGATGATGCGACTGGAGCTTCTATTGAGGTTTTACAAGCCTACTTTTTAAAGTTAGGAAAAACAATATGCAGATGGCTCAATCATGTGGGGTATGACTATTGTAAGGGGGAAATTATGGCACAAAATCCTAAATGGTGTCAGCCACTTTCAGTTTGGAAAAGATACTTTTTATCATGGATGCGTGCTGTTGAACCTGATGATCTGCTAAAATCAACCATCTTTTTTGATTTTAGGTTTGCCTATGGAGATTCAAAACTTGTTGATGATTTACGAGCCTTTTTGATAAATTCACTTGCCCAATATCCATTTTTTTTGCACCATTTAGCAAGAAATGCCCAGCAGATTAAGCCTCCAATTGGATTTTTTAGAAATTTTATAGTTCAATCAAAAGGGGAGCATAGAGATTCGTTTGATATAAAAAAGGCTATGGTACCTATAGTTGATTTTGCAAGAATTTACGCTTTAAAGCATGGCATATCAGAGACAAATACTCAAGATAGGCTATATCAGCTCTATATTAATAAGAAGTTGAGATGGGAGAGCTATAACGAGCTTGAGCACGCTTACAGCTTTTTAATGCAGCTTAGATTTGCAAGGCAGATAAATGGTGTGATTATTGAAAAATCAGAGCCAGATAACTACATCAACCCCAAAAAGTTGACTCGCATTGAACAGACAATGTTAAAGGAGATTTTTTCGCGAATTGACACCATGCAGACTGAGATGGAGCTTAGTATATCAGCATCATAAAGTCTTTTTAGATAAAATATAGAGACTTGGCAAAAAATAGTTACAACAAATAATTTTTTTAAAATCAAATTTTAAATAAGGAGAGATTCATTGGAAAAGAATATTGCAATACTTCCAGGAGATGGAATTGGACCTGAGGTTATGAAAGAGGCGATAAAGGTTCTTGAGGTGGCTGGTCAAAAATATGGCTTTAAGCTAAATTATAAACATGCTGACATTGGCGGAGCTGCAATTGACAACCATGGCAAGGCTCTTCCTCAATCAACTCTTGAGATATGCGAAAATAGTGATGCTATTTTGTTTGGCTCTGTTGGCGGTCCCAAATGGGAATCTTTGCCACCTGACGAGCAGCCTGAGCGTGGAGCACTTTTGCCACTTCGCAAACATTTTGGGCTTTACTGCAATTTAAGACCAGCTAAGGTATTTAAATCTTTAGCATTTGCCTCGCCTCTAAAGCCAGAAATCATTAAAGATGGCTTTGATATTTTATGTGTTCGTGAACTTACAGGCGGTATCTATTTTGGTAAACCAAAAGGTCGTGAAGGCTCTGGCATGGAAGAAAAAGGTTACGATACCCTTGTCTATACCCGTTTTGAGATTGATAGAATTGCCCGCTCTGCTTTTGAGGCTGCACGTAAACGCCGCAGAGTTGTAACTTCAGTTGATAAGGCAAATGTTCTATCTACAATGGTTCTTTGGCGTGAGGTTGTTATTGATGTTGCTAAAGATTACCCTGATGTTACGCTAAATCACATCTACGTTGATAATGCAGCAATGCAGCTTGTTAAAAATCCGCACCAGTTTGATGTTCTTCTTTGCGACAATATGTTTGGCGATATTTTATCTGATGAGTGTGCAATGATTACTGGCTCTATGGGGCTTCTTGCATCTGCAAGCATAAATGAGAAAAAATTTGGACTCTTTGAGCCTGCTGGTGGCTCTGCTCCTGATATTGCAGGGAAAGGTGTTGCCAATCCAATTGCACAAATTCTATCTGCTGCCATGATGCTTCAATATAGCCTTGATCTTGTTGATGCTGCAAACGCAATTGTTGATGCTGTATCTGCAGTTCTTGATAAGGGGATATACACAGCAGATTTGACTTTAGACAAATCAAAAGCTGTTGGAACTGCCCAGATGGGTGATGCGATTGCCAATATGCTTAAAGAGATATAAAATGACCAAACCAATCAAAAAGTTTTTAGAATAAAATTTATGGAAAAAGAGACTATTTCTCACGATACTGGCTATAAACTGCTGTTTTCAAATCCAAATATGGTCAAAGACCTTTTGACAGGATTTGTAAAACAGGATTGGGTTTATGAGATGGATTTTTCTACCCTTGAACCAGTGAATGTGTCGTTTGTATCTGATGATATGAGAGAGAGGCATGACGATAAAATCTGGCGTTTAAGATTTCAAGGAAAATGGCTCTATCTTTATATTATCCTTGAGTTTCAATCTTCAGATGACTACTTTATGGCAGTAAGGTTGATGAGCTATATTGCTCTTTTATATCAAGATATTATCCGTAATCAGAAGCTCAAAAGAGGCGATAAACTTCCGCCAGTTGTACCAATGGTTATTTATAATGGAAAGAGTGCGTGGAAAAGCCCTTGTGAAATCAGAGAGTTAATAAATCCTATCCACCCAAGTTTAGAGAAATTTACCCCTCATCTTGCATATTGGCTGCTTGATGAAGGTAGGGTTGATAGAAGCGACTTAGAATCATTAGGAAAAAGAGAGTTCAACCTTGCAGCAGAATTGATAGGTTTTGAATTTTGCAAAACACCAGAAGAGATACGCAAGCATATATCAAAGCTGCACAAAAATCTTGAATTGCCTCAAAATCAAGAGCTAAGGCGGACATTTGCAATTTGGTTGAGCCGTCTTTTACGCTCGCGATTTAAAAATGATAATATTCCAGAATTTCAAGAACTAAAGGAGATAGACGCTATGTTAGCAGAAACACTTACAGATTGGACAGAAAATTGGAAAGCTGAAGGTATGGCTAAAGGCATCGCTGAAGG
>JADFZO010000045.1:16920-25868 GCA_015232465.1 Desulfamplus sp. | reverse complement strand
AACAATAATACATCATACTTGATATGAATAGAGCCTTGTTTGTGATTAAACATGACTGAACAATTTTTAAAATTTAAGATTGCTTATGTTACTGCGTAACATGACTTAATATGAATGATCAGATACAGACGCTTAACTATAACCCATTATAAATTAAGGAAAAAATAGTGATAATACCATTAATACTTGCAGGGGGTTCTGGAACAAGACTTTGGCCCCTTTCACGAGAGCTTTTTCCAAAGCAGTTACTCAATTTTACTGGCTCTCACTCAATGCTTCAAAATACAATTTTAAGGCTTGATGGCATTAAATCGCTTAACGCACCTATTGTTGTCTGTAATGAAGAGCACCGCTTTATGGTTGCAGAACAACTTAGAGCCATAAACGTAAAACCTCTATCAATTATTCTTGAGCCTGTAGGGAGAAACACAGCACCAGCTATTGCTGTTGGGGCTATAAAAGCACTTGATATTTTTAGCAATAAAAATGGAAAAAATGGGCAGGCTAACTCTTTAAATGATCTTTTGCTTGATGATCCTCTGCTTTTGGTATTGCCAGCAGATCATATTATTAATAATATAGAAAATTTTCATCAAGCTATAAGTCTTGGTGTTGAATATGCAAATGAGCATCTTATTACCTTTGGGATTGTTCCAGATGCACCAGAAACAGGCTATGGCTACATAAAAAGAGGCAAATATCTAAATAAAGGCTGCAACGATGAGGTCTGCCAAATAGAGCGATTTGTCGAAAAACCAAATATTAATACAGCTAAATCATATATTGAGTCTGGTCAATTTTTTTGGAATAGTGGAATGTTTATGTTCAAGGCATCTCAAATTTTAAATGAGCTTGAAAACTATGAGCCAAACATGGTTAAAGTGTGCAGAGATTCTGTGAATAATGGCACAGAAGACCTTGATTTTTTTAGGCTTCACAGGCAGCTATTTGAGATGAGCAAAGCAGAGTCTATTGACTATGCAGTTATGGAAAAAACTGATAAAGGTGTTATTATCCCTCTGAGTGCTGGCTGGAATGATCTTGGTTCATGGGACGCACTCTGGCAGACTGGCAATAAAGATGAAAATCAGAATGTGATAAGGGGCGATGTTCTGACATTTGATGTTAAAAACTCCTATCTTCACTCTCAAAGCCGCCTTATTGCTGCTGTTGGACTTGAGGATCATGTTATTGTTGAGACAAAAGATGCCTTGCTTGTTGCACACAGAGATAGGGTTCAAGATGTAAAAAAATTGGTAGCACAACTTAAAGATCGCAATAGAGATGAGGCTGTATCTCATAGTAAAGTTTTTAGACCTTGGGGTTCGTATGAGACTATTGATATTGACAGGCGTTTTCAAGTTAAACGCATAACTGTAAAGCCAGGGTCAAAACTCTCGCTTCAAAAACATTACCACAGAGCAGAACACTGGACAGTTGTATCTGGCACTGCTATTGTTACTAAGGGCGATGATGAGATAATGCTTACAGAGAATGAATCGACCTATATTCCACTTGGCACTCTTCATAGGCTTGAAAATCCAGGTAAAATACCGTTGGAGCTGATTGAGGTTCAATCTGGTAGTTACCTTGGCGAAGATGATATTGTAAGATTTGATGATATTTATGGAAGATAAACAGCAAAGTTTGCTGTAAAAAGTTTTAGGCTTAAAATATAAAAAATATGGAGCAAGTTTTATGTCTTCTGAAGCAGATCAATTTTTAAAGGGTAATTTTCTTATGGCTATACCGGGTCTTCCTGACCCAAATTTTGCCCAGACAGTTATCTGTATGTGTGAACATAATGAGCTTGGGGCACTTGGGTTTATCATCAATAAGGTTCACCCGCTTTTAACTGCACCTGAGCTTTTTGATGATCTTAAAATTGAGTATGATGAACAGGTTGCTGGTATTGAGATACACTTTGGGGGACCTGTGCAACCAAGCGGTGTATTTGTTCTGCATAGCCCGCCATTTCACTGGCACGGCTGTTTGCAGGTTACTCAAAATCTTGGATTGAGTAACACAAGAGATATTATTGAGGCTATTGCCAATGGAAAGGGTCCTGAGAATTTTATAATTATTTTAGGGTGTGCAGGCTGGGGACCTCTTCAACTTGACCACGAAATCAGCGATAACGCTTGGCTTACATCTCCTATTGTTGAAGATATTATTTTTAATACTCCAACTGATTTAAGATGGGAAGAGGCTATGATGCTTATGGGCAGCGAGCAGGCTTAAATCAATTGGTCTTTTAAAAAAAATAGGGATTTTATAATTTAATTTTATGGATAAAACGACCAACTTTGCAAATTCTGCCAATAATCTTGAGCCTAAAAGAGTTGATGATTTTGCAGAACAGTTTAAATATGTTCAAGATATATGCTCTGATATATCTAAGCTCTTTGAGAGGCTAAAAAGAGTTGATGGGGTGTATGACAGCACGGTTGAGAAGCAGCACCAGTTATCTACCCTAATTCCAAAGCAGATAGGTGAAGGGGTTACTAAAATTGCAGTTGTTGGTGCAATAAAATCTGGTAAAAGCACATTTATTAACTCACTTTTGCAAGATGATATTCTAAAAAGGGGGGCTGGAGTTGTAACATCAACTATAACTCGTATCAAAAAGGGGGAGACCCTAAAGGCTCAACTTAACTTTAAATCGTGGGACCAGATAAACTGTGAGATTGAAAAGGCTCTGACGCTGATTCCAATGGCATATAGCGATTCTGCTAATAAAAAAAATAGAAAACCATTTGATTTAAGACGAAAAGATGACCGTAACTTTTTAAAACAGGTAAAATTGAGCTTGTGCTCTGAAAATTGGTATAGATCAACTGATACTCTTTTTGACAATACAAACCAAAATCTATCTTCTGAAACTGGGTTAAGAGCAGAGGCTATTTTAATATCTAATGCAGTTGATTCGTATGATTATGTAAAAGATTTTGTCCAAAATGAACCATCTTATGTTGAGTTTACAGGCAATGATTTTTATAATCACAAACAGTTTACTGGTGTAAGCTCTAACGCTATCTTTGTTAAAGATGTTACTCTTCAAATACCATCAACCTTGCAGAGCAACTACTCTTTGCTTGATAATTGTGTTGAAATTGCAGATTGCCAAGGGGTTGACTCCACAGACACCTCCCATATTGCCCACATACAAGACTATCTTCTTCTTGCCAACATGGTTATTTATGTTATCAGCAGCAGAACTGGTTTACGGGAGGCTGATATTAAATTTTTGAATATTATCAAGAAGATAGCCACTCTTAACAACATAATCTTTATTTTAAACGCTGATTTTAATGAGCATGAATCTCTTGAATCACTCATTAAAATTGAAAATAGTGTAAAGCAAGGACTTAGCTATTTTGTTGAAAATCCACAAATCTACACCATCTCATCACTTTTTAACCTCTTATCTCACATTGAGCCAAAAGCTCTTAACAGCAAAGAGTTGGCAATTTTAAAGATTTGGCAGCAGGAGACCTCTCTTGTTGACTACTCTCATAAAATGGCAGAAGAATTTGATAATATCCTTAAAAAAAGGGTTCAAACAGAGCAATTTCTAACCATTTTTCAGAGCCATGTTGAGCGGCTAAATCTTTTGCTTAAAGGCTTAAAGCAGAGAAATTTAATCTTTATGGAGCTTTTATCAGATAATTTAAAGATGGTCTCTGATGCTGCCCAAAAGCTCCAACAACTTCAAGATAGTGCCCTTAAATTTGAATCTTCTCTTGATGATTTGATAGCAACCACTACCCAAAGCATCAAAAGTGAAATTAAGTCAGCTATAAAGCTATTTTTTAATAAAAAAGAGGGTAGGCAGGCTCTGAGCGTAAAAGAGTTTATTTTAGGTGCTAAAATCTATGATGACAATTATGAAAATATGCTCTCAAATTTTGGATTTAACCACGCCCTTTACTGCATGTTCCAAGATTTTAGAAATCGTCTTGATTCGTTTATGACTCAAGAGTTCAATCCATCAGTTGTTGAGTTTATTCAAGGACAAGAGCTTTGTATTAAAAATGGGTTTGAGTCGTTATATCAATCGTGCTCTTTTGAGCCATCAGCCATATATCAGTTTAGCACATCAAAGAGCCTCAATTTAAAAGGGTTAAATGGTACAAAAAAGATAGCTGTTGATATAGTTGATCTAAATGGTGCAAAAAGGATTCTTGGTCTTAGCCTTCCAAAAAGTGAGTTTGCAACTGCTTATAGTTCAAAGATCAGGGCTGATGCAATTGCAAGATTTAGCTTTTATTCTATAATGGAGATCATTGCAAAATTTATAAAATCAGTTGATAAATCACATAAAAGTTCAAGAGCCTTAAATGAGTCTGCAAAAAAGATCAAAAAAGAGGCTCTTCGCTCAGTTATGCTCCATTTTGACTCATACTTAAACCATCTGCAAGATGATTACCTTTTTAAACTTGTTGATGCTGTTGCCAGAGATTCTAAAGATAAATTAATGGAGAGCTTTCGCCTCTGTGCTATTGAGAGTCAAAAGGTTGAGGAGCTAATTTCTGGTGAGTGTATGGATAAATCAGAGCAGTTTGAGATACTAAAATCTATCTCCTTAGAGATAGACAACCTGCTTGATCGAATCTTTGCGATCGATAAAACGAGGTAAGAAATTCTTATGCTAAAAAAAATCATCTCAGGCGGTCAGACTGGTGCTGATAGGGCTGCTCTTGATACAGCAATAAAATTTAATTTAGAGCATGGAGGCTCTGTTCCTGCTGGTAGAAGATCAGAAGATGGCACTATTCCTGATAAATATGATCTAACTGAAATGGATACAGATAGCTATCCAGAGCGGACAAAACAGAACATAATAGATTCAGATGGCACTGTTATAATCTCTCATGGAGTGCTCACTGGTGGCTCTTTTTTGACTAAAAAGTTAGCATCAAAATTAAATAAGCCTTGGTACCATATTGATCTTATGGAGATGGACGAGTTTGAAGGGGCTGTTACTCTGCACGATTTTGTATCTGATAACTATATTGAAATCTTAAATGTTGCAGGTCCTCGGGCAAGTCAAGACCCGTTTATCTACAGGTCTGTAAAATCAATAATTGAGACATTTATCTATATGGAGTTGATGGAGAGTTCGCAAGAAGAGTTGCGGGCTGATGATATTATTCTGCTTCAACGAAAAATTGAAAAGTTCTGTGCAACACTCAATGAGGCTGTGGAGTTTCTTGCAGATACCATGCACCTTAGAACCAGATCAGTTATTGCAAACTCACCTGATAACCAAATTGGCTCTCTCTATTTTTCGCTTGCTGATACAATAAAGGTAAAACTTGGGCTTGATGCTGGAAATACCGATCTTTTTGAGTCGTGCCGTAAAGAGCTTAGAAAAGGTAAAACCTCAAAAGTGCAACATATTCATAAGTTAGATTTGTCAAAAGAGCCAATGGATATTGAAGATGCTGCAATGGTTATCTTAAAGGCACTGCGTCAATATCTTAAAAAAAATCATGTTTTGCGAGTTATCAAATAGCGTAAATAGGTTATATTTAATGATACCAATAAGGGATACCATAAGCTCATCAACCATTCCTGTTGTTACCTACTCTATAATAGGGTTAAACACCATTTTGTATCTTTGGCAAATTAGCATGGGAGCAGATATTGATCCATTTATATATATTTATGGATTTGTCCCAGCAAAGCTGACCGTGCCTGAAATATCAGCCTACTTTTCATTGTCTGATATGCTATTTTCCACAATCTCTTATATGTTTTTGCATGGAGGATTTTGGCATTTTATCGGCAATATGTGGTTTTTATACATTTTTGGAGATAATGTTGAGGAGTATTTAGGTACAATTAGGTTTGTTGGATTCTATCTTATTTGTGGTATTGCCTCTGCACTGCTGCACTTTTTTCTTAATCCATTATCAGCAATCCCAACAATTGGTGCAAGCGGTGCAATTGCTGGGGTTATGGGTGCATACTTTATCTTATACCCTAAGGCAAAAATTTTTACATTAATCCCCATAATTATCATACCTTGGTTTGTTGATATTCCTGCATTTATATTTCTTGGATTTTGGTTTTTGATGCAGTTTTATAATGCTACTGGCAGCGGCGGAGCCTCTGGTATTGCTTGGTGGGCGCATGTTGGAGGATTTATTGCTGGTATTGTTATGGTCAAACTTTGGGGAGAGATTTCGCAACCTGTTGTTGAAGATAAGCTAAAGGCACTTACTGCAAGAAAGACCAGCCCAAAACTGCAAAATATCCACCCAAAACCAGTTGAACATTCGCTTGATTTAGCAGGAAATATTGAGATCACCTCGCTTGAGTCAATCTCTGGAACGCTGAAATTAGTAAATATTCCGTGGGGATTTTATACAAGGCTCTATAATGTAAAAATACCATCTGGGGTAAAAGATGGGACTCAACTGAGGCTTGCTGGCATGGGCAGAGTTGGCTCTTATGGTGTTAGAGGTGATATGTATCTTAATGTTTCCATAAAAAATCCAACTGTTTGAGTTCCTCCCGTAGCTTTAAACCATAATCTATTCCATTATTCCATCATCTATTTGGTCTTACAATCAGCCTCTGACCTGGGTGAATCAAACTCTTTTTAGTAAGGTTGTTTAGCTGAAGTAGTCTCTCAAACGAAAGCCCATATTTTTGAGCAATTCCAGTCAAACTATCTCCAACTTTAACAACATGGAATTGATTTTTATCTATCTCTTTTATGCTGTTTTGAGACTTATTGCTAACCAACGGCAAAGGTGCAGACTGCTGATTTTGCTGTAAACTTTGCTTGTTATAAATCTCTTGATATTTTGATAGCTCTTTTGCAAACTCTTGATAAAACATCTTTTCTCTTCCCGCGGGGATCAAAATTGAATATCTCCCCCGCTCAAGATAGTAACCTTTTATCTCTGGGTTTAAATCTTTGATCTCCTTAAAATAGCTCTTTGCAGCTCGTGCAATCATAGTTATTGGTATCTTAGTTGGACAATCAATAGCAACTCTATCAAAATTAAGGGTTGGATAGTAATCTTCACGAGAAAAGTGAAAGCCATATTTTGCAGGGTTCTCCATAATCTCCCTTGCCACAATAACCCTGAAAACATAACGCTGAGTCTCTTGAGGCAGATATAATTTATAGTAATCATACACCTCTTGAAAAGCCATCTCCTTTGCAAGTCCGTTTTGCCCCATGTTGTAGGCTGCTAAAGCAAGGGGCCACGAGTTAAAACGGGTATAGAGCTTTTTTAAATAGGTGCAGGCAGCCCTTGTGGACTCAATTAGATTTTTGCGTGCATCAATATTATCATCAACCCTTAATCCATACTCATCACCAGTTGCAGGCATAAATTGCCATGTTCCCATTGCCCCTTTATGAGAGCCAGCATGTGCCCTTAAACCGCTCTCAATAACAGCAACATACTTTAAATCACTTGGAAGTCCATACTCTTTAAGGATGCTCTCCATGTGTGGAAAGTATTGAGATGCCCGTTTTATCCACAAAATCACCTGTGCTCTATCCCATAAAATAAGAAGCATCTCTCTTTCAAGACGCTCTCTTACATCATGAATTTCAATTGGTATTTTGCTTCCACAAAAATCTAATGAGCCTGTGTATTTAGAACTCTTAATTAGTGATGGAATGGTCTCATTTGGGATAGTTACGCCACTTTTGTTAAGATTAGAGGATAAATCATCAGCTTTAACAAGCAAAATTGGCAGAGTAAGAGCTAAGGCAGATAGCGTAATGGTCAATATAACTATATTGCAGATAGATTTCATATAAACACCCTTTAATATTTGATTTTTTATGGTTCAACAGCTCATGGATTTTGTCCATTCTTTTTTTAATTTGCTTACTTGACATATTTTAATTTTTTATGATAGGGAAAAGTTACCTATCAATCCCAATAATATATTTTAAAAAGTTGGCTTGATAATAACTTATAATGGGCAGTTTTACCTGATATTAGTGTTAAAATCAACTTATCAGGTAAGATCGCACTGATAAGTGGTAATTTAGGGGGTTATCAGGGCAAATGTAATCAGTTGACAATATAAACTGTTGTAAAAACTATGGAGGAATCAGATGAAAACACAAAGATTTATGCGGGTTTTGATGATTATGGTTATGGCGAGCTTGAGCTTGATTGTAACTGCTCAGGCGGATTTGAATGATGGATTGGTAGCTTATTATCCTTTCAATGGAAATGCCAATGATGAAAGTGGCAAGGGACATCATGGGACAGTAACCGGTGCAACTCTGACAGCGGATCGAAACGGGAAGGCAAACAGTGCTTATAGTTTTGATGGAGTGGATGATTATATTTTTATTGGCAAAAGCAGTAATATGAACATCGGTAATAATTTTACAATATCTGTTTGGTATAACGTGAAAGTTAGTTCACAGAAACCTCTAATTGAATGGAATAATTTATCAGGGAGTTTCCCATCTGGTGTGCATATTTGGACTAATGTTCATTATTCTGGTTGGCCACCAGGAGGAGGCACAGGTGCAAATATAGTCGATACATCTTCTGCGAGTCATGTTATCAAAACACAGGATGAGGTGTTAAATATCTGGCGTCATTTGGTAATAACTTATGAAAAATCTTATGGTCAAAGCAGACTTTATTTAGATGGAATCCTTAAGGAAACGGAAAATTTGGGTTCGTTTGTTCCACAGACAACCTTTGATCTCTATTTAGGAAGACGACCTGCTCCTGATCCTTTTTATTTAGATGGGTACATTGATGATATTCGTATTTACAACCGTGCCCTTTCCGAGACTGAAATCCAAACACTTTACAATGACAATGAGCAGCCAAGTGAATGCTTAGAGTCAGAACTTAATGCTAAGTATGAGGCAGGAAAACAATTTTGTATTGATAATCCAACATCGTGCGGGATTTCTACTGGTGATGGAGGATATACCGTAGCAG